>CAZTAW010000091.1:0-12571 GCA_964611705.1 uncultured Bacteroidales bacterium | reverse complement strand
ATTTTGGCTCCCGGCTATGAAAAAAATGCACTGGAAATACTGAAATCGAAAAAAAATAGAATAATTTTGCAAAAGGGATCGTATGATTTTCACAATCAGATATTCAGAACGGCATTGAACGGAGCACTGGTACAGGACAGGGATACGCAATCAGAAAATGAAAATGACCTGAAAACCGTAACCCGAAAATCCCCTGATCAAAGAGAAGTAGAAGATATGTTGTTTGCCAATAAAATTGTGAAACATACAAAATCCAACACAATAGTACTTGCTAAAAACAAACAACTCCTTGCCAGCGGAGTGGGGCAAACATCAAGAGTTGATGCATTAAAGCAAGCTATTGTTAAAGCAGAAACGTTCAATCTTGATCTTAAAGACGCGGTTATGGCTTCGGATGCATTTTTCCCTTTTGCCGATTCGGTGGAAATTGCATGTAAAGCAGGAATTACTTCGGTTATCCAGCCGGGTGGCTCCATCCGCGATAAAGATTCAATTGAATTCTGCGATAAAAACGGAATGTCAATGGTTTTCACTGGATTCAGACATTTCAAACACTAAATCAGGATATTAACGTTCTTATTGTATTATTAAAAATTAATTTTGAAAGATGGGACTGTTTTCGTTTTTAACAAAGGAGATAGCTATTGACCTGGGAACCGCTAACACAATTATAATTTATAACGATAAAGTTGTTGTTGATGAGCCTTCAATAATCGCCTTGCAAAGAAATACCGGTAAAGTAATTGCCGTAGGTAAAAAAGCCATGATGATGCATGGCAAAACACATGAGAATATCAAAACCATAAGGCCGCTGAAAGACGGGGTAATTGCCGATTTTAAATCAGCAGAATTTATGATCAGGGAATTCATTAAAATGATCGGCAATAAAAACAGCATGTTTCCGCCAGCCTTGAAAATGGTGATTTGTATTCCTTCCGGTATTACCGAAGTAGAAGAAAGGGCTGTAAAAGATTCAGCAGAGCAGGCAGGCGCTAAAGAAGTACGTCTGATACACGAACCCATGGCCGCAGCCATCGGTATCGGAATTGATGTACTTGAACCTACGGGCAACATGGTTATTGATATTGGCGGTGGTACTTCGGAAATTGCGGTAATTGCCCTTGGCGGAATTGTAAACAATAAGTCCATTCGTATCGCAGGCGATGATTTTACTACGGATATCATGGAATACATGCGGAAACAACACAACATCAGTATCGGAGAAAGATCCGCCGAAAGGATCAAAATCGAAGTCGGTGCAGCCATGACCGAAATTGACAATCCACCCGACGATTATCCGGTTCATGGTCGAGACCTGCTTACCGGTATCCCAAAAGAAATCACAGTAAGCTATGCTGAAATCGCCCATGCCCTTGATAAATCCATTTCAAAAATTGAAACCGCCGTGCTGAATGCATTGGAGATGACGCCACCTGAACTCTCTGCCGATATTTACAGAACCGGTATTTACCTGGCCGGTGGAGGTTCCATGTTGCGCGGACTGGCAGAAAGATTGCACCTGAAAACAAAACTTGTTGTGCACGTTGCAGATGACCCCCTCAGGGCTGTTGCACGCGGAACGGGAATCGCACTAAAGAATTTCGATAAATTCCCATTTTTAATCAAGTAACTTTGTTATGCGGGTTTTTCTGGCATTTCTGTTAAAAAACTATTTTTTCTTATTTTTTCTGTTCCTTGAAACCATTGCGTTTATTTTTCTGGCAAATTACAACCGGCATCACTCTTCTGTTATTTTGGACGCAACAAGTGAAATTACCGGAACCATAACAGAATATGCCGATAATATTTCCGATTATTTTTCCCTTATTGAAGAAAATGAAAAACTTGCCCGGGAAAATGCAAGACTCAGAGCTACATCCCGCTCACCGGCTCAGTTGGCCGATACAGGCTCGCGTTTTGTTGATATTGACTACACATTTATTGAAGCAGAGATCATCAATAATACTACATCACATGCCAATAACTACATGATGATCAATAAAGGCCGCAGTCACGGATTGAACAAAGACATGGGTGTAATTTCGGAAAATGGCCTTGCCGGTGTTATTATCGGTGTTTCCGAAAATTATTCAACCATTATGTCAGCTTTGCACAAAGACAGCAAATACAGCGCATTGATAAAGAAAAACAACCAGCTCGTGAATGCAAAATGGAACGGATTTGACAGAAAATACGGAATTGTTGAAGACATACCCACGCATATCATTTTATCAAAAAACGATACCATTATTACAAGCGGTTATTCTTTTGTTTTTCCCAAAGGGATCATAATCGGTTACGTGGACGAATACTATGCAGACACCGCAAGAAACCTTAATTCTGCTAAAATCAGGTTCGCGACTGATTTTAACAGTTTGTCGTGGGTGTATGTTATTAAAAATTATGAAAAAGAGGAGATCATAGATTTACAGCAAGAGTCAATTATTAATGAATAGAAGAATTGTCTATATCAATTTTGTCAGGTTTATCCTGCTTGTTTTGTTTCAGGTGCTGGTACTGAACAATATAGAATTATTTGGGTATGTTAACCCCTATGTTTATGTATTGTTTATTTTGCTGCTTCCTTTCGAAACACCCCGATGGCTGCTACTTATTTTTGCCTTTGCACTGGGATTCAGTATTGATATTTTTATGAAAACCATCGGGATGAATATTGCCGCAACTGTTTTAATGGCCTATGCAAGGCCCGGACTTGTAAAAATCATGACCAGCGAACGTGATTTTGAAGCCAATCTGAAACCCGGTATCCGGGATTTTGGATTTAAATGGTTTTTTGTTTATTCGGGTACCCTTGTGCTTATTCATCATCTGGCCTTGTTTTTCCTCGAAGCATTTAAATTTACCCACTTCTGGAATACTTTATCCAGAGCTTTGCTAAGCACTGTTTTTTCCATGATGATAATCATCCTTTTACAATATCTTTTTTATAAAAAGAAAATCAATTGATATGAGAAAACTTGTTTTGTTTGTATTTGTTTCAATTATTGCTTTTTCATGCACGACCGGTGTTAAAGAAAAACAAGATGACAAAAAAAGTTATACCATTATCGGTAAAACCAAAGGAAGAACCTATGGTACTTTTTCTTTAGGTAAGTTTACGGATGGAGAATTTATACCTGTTTTTTCAAAAGAAATCATTGACGGAGAATTTACCATTACCGGTAAATACGAAAATCCTGAGATTTATTTTTTTACGCTCAATAACATTAATATGTACGGTTTGCTTTTTATTGACGCCCCGGTAATCAATCTTAACATTAACATAGAAGACGCTGTTATCACGAGTTTTGAAATTGAGGGATCCCCTTCATGGAAGCTTTATCAGAAATACAACGACAGTCTCAGGTACTACCATGATAGGAAAAACAGGATACGCAAACATTATTTTCTATCTGCACAGGCAGATAAAATTGACTCTTTGAGAATTATCGGTGATTCTGTTTTGCAATTACTTGATAAGAAAGAAAAAGATTATATCCTGAATTTCGTGGCAGATCACAGCAATAACATTGTCGGGCCCTTTATCCTGAATGCAAATGCAAAACGTTATCATGCATCCCGGATTGATTCTGTTCTTAATCTTTTTGATGAAAACCTTCATTCAACTGAACATTATATCAAACTCAAAAACACAGTTTCAGCCATGAACAGGATACAATTAAACAAACCGTTTGTTGATTTCACCATGAATGACCCGGAAGGCAATCCTGTTTCATTATCTGATTTTACAGGCGAAAGCTATGTACTTCTTGATTTCTGGGCATCCTGGTGCCGTCCCTGCCGGAATGAAAACGCAAACCTTGTTCAAATTTATGATCAATATAAAGATAAAGGATTTGAAATCTTAAGCGTTTCCCTTGATACGGATCAAGAAGCCTGGCTTAAAGCCATAGCAACCGATGGCATGACCTGGCCGCAGCTTTCCGATCTGAAAATCAACAATCTTGCAAAACAACTTTATGGCGTTGAATCCATACCTGATAATTTTTTAATTAATAAAGACGGAAAGATCATTGCAAGAAAATTACGGGGAAAGCAATTAAGGGAGAAACTTATGGAATTGTTTGAATAAAATCATTTTTTATTTGTAACTATTCTAAATTAGGATTTTTTCCATTTTTATACGGTTACTTTTTAGTAATTTTCAGGATTAAATATTGTTAAAGGCAAGTAATAACCGAACTTAAATAAATTTATCATTGATCAAAATACATAAATTTAAAAAGTACTTTTTGCTTCTGTCTTTGCTGATTATTGTTTTTACGATTCGGGCACAGCATTCCTTTGAAATTCTGTTTCAACTCAAGAAAATGAAGTAGTTTATGATTTAATAGAAGATAATAATGGTAATTTTCTTGCTTTTGGCTGCCAGGGTGATTATTCGGCAGATAATGATTATAAAGGTTTGATTATAAAAATTAATCCGGATGGGCAATATCACGTAAGGCGATATCATTTCGGAGATACATGTTTTATGTTCCAGAAAGTAATAAAATCAGAAGATAATATGTATTATGTTTTTGGTGCAGCAGAATATCCTCCCGAAAATGAACAAGATTTACTCATTGTAAAAATTGATACGAATCTAGATATTGTATGGCACAAGATTTATGATTTTTCAGAGCAATTTCATTACCCAAGAAAAATCCTAAAATCAGATGATAACGGATATCACTTGATATCTTGGGTTTTTGTAAATTATTATAATCATTTAATGCTATGCCGTTTGAGTAGAAACATGGATACTATAAAATCTAAAATTTTTACAAATCTTGGTAATGGCCAATTCATATTTGATTCGGAGTTTAACAACGACAGTTCAAGACTATACGTTATTGGAGAAGGATATAATGGTACAGCATCTGCATCAAGATTAACTTTTGATACCAATTATAGGTTACGTTACAGTAATACTATTCCAGAAAGGACTTATGGAAATATGAATATTAAATGGATAACTGATAGTACATTATTAATTGCAGGTCTGCATATATATAACGATAAAGATATCCAACATGATGATTTAAAAATAGCGGAAACAGACACTTCGTTTTCAAATATTGTTTTTCATAAATTCGGAGCCGTTGATACCATTAATTATCCCGCTGCCGTAAAGATTTTTGATTTTATAAACAAGGATAGTATCTTTCTGTTAGGTACTCATGATTTTAACTTTGATATATGGCCTGAATATCCTTCATGGATATCTGTACGGCAATTAGACAGAAGCTTAACACCAAGAGTTGAGGCATTCTATGGTGGGGATGCTTATTATATAAGTTATTGTATTCTAAGTACAAGTGATGGGGGTTGTTTAATATCTGCTTCAAGATATAATTATCTGAATCAAAACCAGGAAAATGATATCTACTTCCTTAAACTTAAAAGAGATGACCTGATAACATCAAATGATGATAATGTAAGTTTTTCCGAAAATCAATCTTTACTCATCTATCCTAATCCCGGAAAAGATAAAATAATCATTAAATCCCAATCTGAAAATGCATCATTCTGTTTATATAATATAAATGGTGAGAAAGTTTTCTGCAGAAATATTAAATCGGTTTTAACAAAAATTAATTGTTCGGGATTATCTTCCGGGCTTTATGTTTACTCGCTAATTACTGACAATAACGAAATAATTAGTGGTAAATGGGTTAAGAAATAAAAATTTCAAATGGATAAGTATTTTTTATTAACAAAAACATAAGATGATATGAGTTTAAAAATTACACTTAAAACGATTTTATTAACCTGCATTTCGGTATTCCTTTCCATGCAGGTTATATCCCAGGATTCTTGTATGGAATGTCCTGGTAATACTGCTTCCGGTGATAAATCAACAGCTATTGGTTTAGGTTCCGAGGCACTTGGTGTTTATTCATTCTCTTCAGGATATCATAATATTGCCTCAGGGAATGCTTCCATAGCAATGGGATACGAATCAAATGCGGATGGGCATTATTCTCTGGCTATCGGCCGTAATTGCTATGCAAAACCAAGATCTATCGCTCTTGGTGATTTTTCATTGGCAGTAGGAGAGCCCTCAATTTCCATTGGCCACCACGTAGAAACAGCAGCAGCCCGTACAATAACAATAGGTTTTTCAGAATCAGATAAGACACTTATTAACAATATTTCTTCAAGCCTAATGATAGGATTCCGAAGTGATGAGCCCACTCTCTTTGTCGGGCCAACTCAATATGGTGACAATTTCGGCAAAGTAGGCATAGGAACCACCAATCCGCTGACTACACTTGATGTTAACGGAGGGGTGAAATGTAATGAATTTGCAATGCCTAACGAAAATGCCGAGGAGGGTTACGTGCTTACCTGTGATGAACTTGGCTATGCTGACTGGGCACCTGGCTCGCAATCACTATGGACAAGAAGTACTACTATAGAAAATGCGATTTACAGGGCGGAAGGTAATGTCGGTATCGGCACTAACTCGCCTTACGCTAAACTTCAAATTGGTAATTTGTGGACTTTTACCTTAGGCCCTGACAACAAAAAACAAATCGGTTACAATACAACCTGGAATGCTAACCAGTATTTCCGTATTAGCCAGGGCCCCGGCGCTATGCTTACTTTTGAATCCTCCGGCGCCATTTCAATTCAAAATATACCTTACGGCGCTGCAGGAGAACCCGTTGAACCACTGGAATCGGTTATTTTCGACAACAGGGGTTTTGTCGGTATAGGCACACGAACACCGGAAACAATGCTTGATGTGAACGGAAGGATTAAAACCAATGAATTCCAATTGGTATCCGGCTTGTTTGACAACGGTTATGTTTTACGCTGCAATTATGATGGTTCAGCTTATTGGGCCAACCCCGATGAACTTAGCGATGGGGACTGGGAAATAAATGATAATATCATCTGGGCAGAAGAAAACAAATCCATAGGAATTGGAACGAGTAATCCCACAGAATCATTACACCTGAAAGAAAACATGATGATAAACGGTCATATTATGGGTGGAAGGGATAATTATGAAGGCTTTCATATTTACGCGGGCAGCAATACAGGCAATGGTGCATATATGACCATGGCAAGCAATTATGATAATACAGGCTCTATTAAAATGTACAGTAAAGGCTCAAGCGCCAGAATAGAATTTCATAACGATAACGGACAAATAATGTCAGTAAGGGCAAATAACGATGTTGTGCTTGGGAGTCCCGACCTAACTGTAAATCAATATGTAAATGGCTATATCGAAGCACATAAAGTGCGGGTAAGCACAGATACCTGGTGGGATAAGGTGCTTAAGCCCGGTTACGAATTAAGATCGCTCGACCGGCTCGAATATTACATTAATAATAATTACCATCTACCGGATATACCTACAGAAGATGAGATAAAAGAAAACGGCCTGGATGTTGGAGAAATGAATGCTCTGCTTCTGAAGAAAATCGAAGAATTAACCCTTTATACCATACAACAACAAAAGGAGATTGAGGTGTTGAAAAAATGTATTGAGAAATTATCGAATTAAAAATATATTATCATGAAGAAAAGAATCCTTATATTCATAACTTTTTCGATTATATCATTTAGTCTTGTTGCTCAGAATAAAATCACTTATGATTTCAGTGATAATTGTTTGAAAAAAGTGACTTTCTATAATGAAGATACTTTGAATATTGACAATAATAACCCATATTTTTATTTGGATTTCCCAATAGGTTATACCAGAACTAATTTAAGGAGTTATAAACTATCTGGTATTTCGTCTGATAACCTGCTTGATAAACTACCCGATTTTCATATCAGTGATAATTATAATGGAGAAATAACCTGGAATTACCTGGAAACTTACCCAGCAATAACAAGCATGAAATCTGATCATCATTTTGCAGTTTCCTATTTCTTAATTGGATATGGCAATCAGGGAAGAGCATTGGGTTGTATGTCAAGTTTTTTTGTTTTTGATTCACTCGGTAATAAAATCATGGAGAGAACGGATATACCTTTTGATATTTCTCGTATACATATCACCGATAATAGTAAATACCTCGGGATTCAGTTTGGTATCGTACATGAGGAATCATTAATTCCAATCATTGATCCGGGATTTAGAGTTTATGATATTGAAAAGGACAGTGTTATTGATCATGTTATCATCCCTGAAAATACCAGGGGAATTGGAATTGCAAAGTATAATAACGTTCTTAGTTACCTGTTTGAGGATTTCTCCAATGAAGTTTCTTTCATGTATTTCTATCATTCAATTACTAAGAAAAAGTATAGTATTGAATTATCTTATGCTGATTTTAATGAATTGATTGATATAAATGATACCGGTTTGTTTTTTAAAGGAGAAAAGGAAGATATGAGATTTAGCGATATCTCTGATTGGGAGGACTTAAAATGAAAAAAGCTATCACATTTATATCAATAATACTCTTGTTTATTCCCTCCGGCTTTTCACAAAACAATTATGATGTTAAATATGAAAAATATGATGAAGGATATAGTACACAACACAGGTTTTTAATAAACGAGGTAACTTCTGATTATGGAGGCAGGCAATACAACGGATGGGATTGGCATAAAGGAGTTGATTATGATAACCCGGAGGGCAACACACAAATTGAAGACCAGATATTATCAATTGTTAATCAAGGGGTTGTTACTGCGGTTTTTGGCGAAGGATATAGAAGAGTTTATATTAAAGGGATGGGAACAGAACCAAATTTAGGTTATGGCCATTTATTTCAACATGGACCTATTACTTCTGCAGGAATCAGAAATGGTGATATGGTAATAAAACGAATGGACATTCCTGCTTATCACTATGCAATAATAGATTTAACATCAGGTATAGCAATCGGGCCTACTTCATCAGGGACCGTATCTTATGAAGGAGAAGTCTATAGTGTAACAAACTATGTTTACCAAGATGATCCTATTGGTATTATTGGAAACTCCGGAAGACCGGGCACAAATTACGCTGCTCACCTTCATTTATATCTTTTTAATAATATAACTAATGGCACAGCAGAAAGTAATTGTTATGATCCATTTTCTGTAATAAACTATAAAAACAATCCATCTGATCCGTTTTTTACAAGATATAATGTAAGAATAATGTCGGTTGATGAGAATCAAAATAATGCTGTTTTAACCAGAATTCTTCCACAAGGAAATGATAATTCATCTGTTGTTGTCAGGGTGATAATGAGTCAGGAATCCTACGGAACACCATCCAACCATTATGATAATGATGTAATGGACATATGCAATGTTAAATTGTTTATCAGGCCTTTTTATTGTGAAGTTGAAGATGATGAAAACCATTGTACAAAAACTAATTGTTAACTAATTTTCTTTTCCTTTCCTCCACATCCGGTTAAAAGACTGCGGCGCCATTTTCGGAAGTTCTCTTCTTGGCCCCCAGGTTTTTTTAAGGAACATTTTCATGCCTGTGTTTTTCATTTTCCCCCCGAACAGATCCATCAATCTCCTGCTTTTTAATACCTTCTTGGCGCCGAACATGAATATTTTTTCCATCCCTTTCGACATGCCTTCTTTCACAGAATCCTTCCTGTTTTCAAGCAGAAAATCATGCAAAGGGATCTTTACCGGGCATACTTCCGTGCATTTTCCACATAAGGAAGATGCAAAACTCAGGTGCTTAAAATCCTTCATCCCACGCAGATGCGGTGAAATTACAGATCCTATCGGCCCGCTGTAAGTGGTTTCATAAGTATGTCCTCCTATATTTCTGTAAACCGGGCATGCATTCAAACAAGCGCCACAGCGAATACATGTTAGCGCCAGATATTGATTTTCGGTTTTTAATAATTCGGTTCTGCCATTATCAAGTAAAATCACATACATTTCTTCCGGGCCGTCTGTTTCATTTTCCTTTTTCGGCCCTGTGATAATTGAATTATAAACAGTTACATGCTGTCCTGTTCCCTGGGAGGCCAGTAACGGCCAGAAAAGCTGAAGGTCTTCAAATGAAGGGATTATTTTTTCAATACCCACAATGGCTATATGTGTTTTTGGAAATGAAAATGACATCATGGCATTGCCTTCGTTTTCGGTTAAACATACCCCTCCTATATCAGCAAGCAGGAAATTACCACCCGTTACGCCAATATCAGCAGAAGTAAAATGATTTCTTAACAATTCGCGTACATAGGCTGTTATTTCTTCGGGTGTACTTTCTTTGGGCAATGAAAATTTCTGATGGAACAAATTCGCTATATCATGTTTTGAAAGGTGCATTGCCGGCGTAACAATATGGTATGGTCTTTCACCTTTTATCTGTACAATGTACTCGCCAAGGTCCGTTTCTATGCTTTCAATTTTGTTATTCTGAAGCTCTTCGTTGAATTCGATTTCTTCGGTGGTCATTGATTTGGACTTCACGATCTTTTTTGCCAATTTAATTTTGAGAATCTTAACAATTTCCCGCATTGCATCATTAGCATCATCAGCCCAGATTACTTTTCCCCCATTTTTTTTAAAGTTATTTTCAAATGTTACCAGGTAATTTTCCAGATCACCAATTACTTTTCTTTTCAGGTATGATGCTCTTTCTTTGGCAAGTTCCAGGTTTTTAAACTGCTTCTTCCCTTTTTCAACAGCAGCATCATATTTCGACATATTGAACCGGATCGTTTTTCTGTGGCCTTCATCAAATGCTTTTCTTTCCGATTCTTTTAAAAATCTTTCCTGGTAAGTTTTCATTATTATTTTTATTAGCTGATCTTTATTTTTTCCACTCTTCTTTCATGTCTTCCTCCTTCAAAATCAGTAGTTAAAAATATTTTAACCATTTCTAAAGCTTCTTCAAAGGAAACAAATCTCCCCGGCAGTGAGATAATATTTGCATTGTTATGTAGTCGGATCAATTTTGCCTGTTCCTTTTCCCAGCATAATCCGGCTCTTACATTCTGATATTTGTTGGCTGTCATCTGAGCGCCATTACCGCTTCCGCACAAAATGATCCCGAACTCATATCTTTTATCATTAACCGCTTTTGCCAGCGGATGAATTATTTCAGGATAATCCACGCTATCTTCCGAATCCGTTCCGAAATCAATAATTTCATATCCTTCTTTTTCAAGTTCATTTTTAAGGAATTCTTTCATTTCGTAGCCGCCATGATCGCTACCTATCGGGATGGTTTTGTTCTTGTCAAGCATTGTTAAAAAGTTATTTTTTACAAAAATATCTAAAATATTCCGGCTTTTTCTATCATTCTCAAATTTAACAAAATAAGATATGGTTTAATTTTCATTGAAACACGTATATTTTTAATAATCAATTTTTTATCCTGTTTTTAACAATAATGTGTTTATATCTGCGTAACTTTGTTACAAAATGGTACGAAAAAAAATGTGTTGTTAACAATCAGGATATTTTTTGAAATTCGACAGGAAAACAGAAAGATTTTTCAGAAAATTTCAAAGCGATTTTAACAAGTTTTTAATGTTCATAACAGAAAAAATATCAACATCAAAAATTTTTAAACATTGTTGAAAAAAAGAAAAATCATTTATTTTCAATGAATTAAAACTAACAATTTACATTTTTTCTGTTGATTATTCTTTATAAAATGAGTTGTCAAGAAATACCTGAGAATTTTTTCAAGACAATTAACAGCATAAATAATAATAAATAAATATTATAAAAATATATAATATAGAAATGTTATGAAGAAAAAGAACAAGATAGATTTCAGGGAAGAATTTTTAAAGATAAAAAAAGATAAAAACGCATTGTTACTTGCTCATTTCTACCAGTTTCCTGAAATACAAGATATTGCAGATTTTGTAGGTGATAGTTTAGGGCTTGCTCAAAAAGCAAAAGAAGCTGATTCGGAAATTATTGTTTTTTCAGGTGTTCATTTTATGGCTGAAACAGCAAAAATACTTAATCCCGGGTCAAAGGTTTTGCTACCGGATACGGAAGCCGGATGTTCACTGGCCGATTCATGTCCACCGGATGATTTTAAGAAATTCAAAGAAAAATATCCCGACCACATAGTTATTTCTTACATCAATTGTACCGCAGCGATCAAAACCTTGTCGGATGTAATTTGTACATCAAGCAATGCGGTGCAAATTGTGGAATCATTTCCAAAAGATCAGAAAATTATTTTTGCACCGGATAAGAATCTGGGTGCTTACGTAAATAAAATGACAGGAAGAAATATGGTACTTTGGGATGGAACATGTGAAGTACATGATGTACTCGAAACAGAAGCAATCGTTAAATTGCGTGCAGAAAATAAAGATGCCAAACTGATTGCACATCCCGAATGTAAAGCTGCCGTGCTTGAAATGGCTGATTTCATCGGTTCAACAACAAAAATGCTTAATTTTACAAAAACTGATGACAGTAAAAAATATATCGTGGCTACGGAAACAGGTATATTGCACCAGATGAAAAAAGAATCACCGGATAAGGAATTTATCATTGTTCCTACTGATGAAACCTGCGCATGCAACGATTGCCCCTATATGAAACTAAATACAATGCAAAAGCTATATTTGTGTTTGAAAAACGAAAATCCTGAAATAAA
>CAZTAW010000090.1:0-12573 GCA_964611705.1 uncultured Bacteroidales bacterium | reverse complement strand
AAACTTGCCTGCCCGTTATATTTCCAGAAGCGAAGGGAATCAGGCAGTCTTTTATTTGTACTGTCGCTATTTGTATTTGCGTATATTGTACCAGTAATGAAAATCAGAACAATAAACAAAAAACATCTATTCATAAATGATATAATCTCTGTCAGTTAAACCTAATAATGGCACAAATTTACGTGCTTCACTGTAAATCCAACGAATAGTAAAGCTCCTTTAATATTCCTGTTGTAATTTAAATTGTTTTCAAATAAACTATAATTTCGCAGCAAAGAATTACGCGTTTCCAGCAGTTTCCTCCAGATGTTTCTGATAAGCTTTCCAACCGGGGCACCATTTGGTATGCCAGCGCCAGAACCAGGCAATAAATGATTTGGGTTTCGCCTCGGCTTTTTTGCGAAGCTTGCAGTCTTCGCAATGGATTTCTTTTTCTTTTTTCATGAATAAACTAATTATTTTAGCCCTTTCACCCCCGGCTTTCCCGCCAAAAAATCCTTCAGATAAAATGGTTCAAAATAGGCCACATCTTCAAATTGTTTTTTCGCGTATTTCTGCATAGCAATAGAGGTAATATATTTTGCCGATGGCTGAAAATCATCAAGAAATACAGCATTGGGATTATAGCCCAGCAATTCCCTGCATTTCGAAGCACCATCACCAAAAAAGTACATTTTATTCTTTTTCAGAAATTCAGAAAATGAATCCTTAACAATGATCTCAGCTTTGGTTTCCATTATTTGGTTATTATCCTTATCGAAAATTGCAACATAAGCTTCCATTCTGCGGGCATCTATCATCGGGCAATACAATGCATCTTCATTTTTCAGGCGAGACACTCCAAATGCCATTGCCTGCAATGTGTTGACAGCAATCAATGGTTTCTCGCTGGCATAGCATATTCCTTTTGCTGAGGAAACTCCTATCCTCAAACCTGTGTAGGAACCGGGCCCCATACTTACTGCCACAGCATCTATATCACTGAATGATAAACCGGATTCATTAATAACTTCCTGAATAAAAACGGATATGTTTTCTGCGTGGGCGTTTGCCTTTGTGCTTTCGCGCAAGACAACTACTTTATCACTTTGTGCAAGTGCAACGGAACATATCCTGGTAGCGGATTCCATACCCAAAATACAAGGCATAGTGTATTAGTCTTCTTTGAATAATTCTTTTTTGTCAACTTTTTCGACCTGATTATTGTTTTTCAGCTTTTTGGAAATCGCCCGGTAAGGTGCTGTTATCACTTCCTGGCCTTCCTTTAATCCTTTGCTTACCTCAATATACATATTATCCTGTATGCCGGTTTTAACCACATGAAGCTTTGCTTGTTCATTTTCATAAACGAATACCACTTCAAGCTCTTCTTCATCCGATTCAACCCCTTCCTTTTCTTGAAGCTTTTCCTGTTCCATTTTTTCGCGTGTGGTTTTAAATCCTCCTGTTGTATCCTGTCTTGTTGTAACGGCCTGAATAAGCACTGCCAAAACATTATGCTTTGTTTCAGTTTGAATATCCACTGTAGCTGACATGCCTGGTTTGAAAGGGGAAGCATGCGGATTATTTTCAGTAAGCAGGTCTTCATATGAGGTACGCAAAATATGAATCTTTACTTCAAAATTGGTAACCTGGTCGGCGCTTACACCTGTTACGTTTGCTGAGGTGGCAATTTCTCTTACCACTCCTTTGAATTTCCTTCCAAGATAGGCATCCACTTCAATGGTGCAGGTATCAAGATGTTCAACACGAACAATATCATTTTCGTTAACTTCTACATTTACTTCCATGCTGGCGAGGTTGGCAATGGTCATGATCTCGGTACCACTCGAAAACTGTGAAGCTCCAACTACCCTTTCACCAATTTCAACATTAAGCTGGGAAACAGTTCCTTCGTTTGGGGCGTAAATATTGGTCCTCCTGAGATTTTCTTCAGCTTCCTCAAGGGAGGCTTGTGAACTTTCAACATTGTATTTTGCAGCCTGAACACTTTCCTGTGCTGCTTCCACATCTGCCTGCGCAACTTCATATGCCGCATTGGCTGCATCGTAATCGGCTTCAGAAACCACATTTTGTTCCCAAAGTTGTTTGGTCCTGTTGTATGATAATTCCTGATTTGTCAATTGAGCTCTGGCTTGCGCAAGACGGGCTTTTGCATTTGCAAGATTGGCTTTCTGACTGTTGAGCGCAGCTTTCATCCTCTCATAATTTGCACGGTATATTTCAGGATCAATCACGGCAAGCAGGTCATTTTTCTTAACCGTATCTCCTTCCTTTACCAGGAGTTGTTCAACTTCGCCTGAAATATAAGGACTGATCTTTACGTCTACCTCCGGTTGTATCTTTCCGTTTGCTGAAACTGTTTCGATAATAGTTCTGTTGGTGACTTCATCGGTGCTGACTTTAATGACGGATGAACTGTTTTGTTTGTTTATGGCAAGAATGATAAGGATGATAATAACAATTGCTCCTCCGATATAGTACCATTTTTTAGTTTTTGACTTTTTCTTTTTCATCTATCAAAGTATTTTAAATAATATCAGGTAATTTAAGCACGTAAAAGTAATGAAATAAATTATGCCCGTCAATGAAAAACAGACCCCCCGACAAACAAATTCGGAAGGTCTTTATAAAACCAGGTTATGTGAATCATTGATTATTTATATTTATCAAGTGTAATAGGTTTACCCATGTAAAAATCAAGGATTGTCATGGTAAAAAAATATTCATATTTTGAACTGATCAATTCCGACTGGGCATTGGTGTATTCTTTTTTAGATTCGTTGTATTCCAGCGAATTGATCAGACCCACATTGAATTTCTGCTCTGCATACTGAAAAGCAAGTTCTGTGGCATTTACTTTTTTTACTGCCGATTTGTATTTATTAAAAGCTGCCTTGGCATCGGCATAGGCCTGATTGATGATTTTGTTGAGTGACAGTTTCTGCAAAGCAAGAGTGTACTCTGCATTTTTCAATGATATTTTAGCTTGCTGAATGGAAGATTGTGCCTGCCAGCCATTGAATATCGGTATGTTAATATTCAACATAAACGACTTATTATTGTTATCTTCCAACTGATCACTAAAAGGTTTTGTTTTGTAGTCAGAATACACCTCATACGGGAGGCTGTATACAGCAACAGGGTTTGTTTCATCCGTATACCCCAGTAACTGGGATGTTGTATAAGGATCTTCCCCTATTTTATTTGCACCCGAATAGCCCGTACCCCAGGTTCCGCTGAGATAAATATTCGGGCTTAGAGATCCCTTTGCAATACTCACTCCTTTTTCGGATGCTTGAACACGTTTTTCCGCACCCTTGATCTCCGGCCTGTTGAGTAACGCATATTCATAAACTGCTTCGGGGTTGGGAAGCATTGTGATTTCACCTGCGATTTGAATATCGGGCTGATCAATTTCAAAACCTTCCGGGCTGGTCATATCCAAAGCTTGTGTAAGATCAAGGTAAGCAAGATCGAGATTATTTTGGGCAGTAACTACATTCAGCTCTTCTGCCGCAGCCTGTGCCTCCACAGTAAGCAAATCTCCTTTAGCCAGAGAGCCTGCTTCAACCATTTTTCTTGTTCTTTCAACCTGTTGGTTGGTAATTACCAATTGATTTTTGGCAATCTTCAGGTTCTCAGTATTATATAAAACAAGTAAATAATAATTTGCAATGTTTACAGAAATATCATCCATGAATTTATCTGTTTCGTATTGGGAGGCAAGCAAATTAAGCTTGTTTTGTTTCATGGTGTTCAATTTCTGCAAACCATTGAAAAGTGTCATTGTTGTTTGTGCATAAAAGTTATTTGAACGTACCCGCTCTGTCGCAAACTGGTTTGTAAAACGGTCAATGGTTTGTCCCCAGTTATATCCATGAGAAGCATAACCATTCACATCAGGCAACATTGATAATTTTGATGTTAAATAAGTTTCCTCCTGAAGCTCAACATCAAGTTGTTTTTGTTTAATCTCTATATTATTGTCAAGGGCGTAATGGATGCATTCATCCAATGACCAGACTTTTTGTGCATATATAGCACCTGCCAGACCCAAAACCAGGGTAGCTAATACTGAAAAAATAAAACTCCTGATAAAAATACCTTTTCTTCTCATAATTAAGATGATTTACTGTTTTGCGGCATAAAATTAACTAAAAACATGCCACGTTCATAACTATCTGTAAAATAATATAATACATCTGACCATCAGGTCGTTGTGACGGAATCTATGTTCATAAACTTACAGTTGTTGTTCGCTTGTGAACATTCTGTTTTAACAAATCATTATACTTTGAGATCAACTCCATATATTTTTAATAAATTTACATCCATAAAATAAAACCATTTATAATGAAAGCGAAAAAGAAACAAACAATCCGTATTCTTCTTACCGTATTTATTTTGAGTTGTTTATCAGTTAATTTACAAGCAAGGGATATTGGCGACACCATAGATGTTGTAAAATACGAGATACATCTTCAAAACACAGATATACAGCAAAAGACAATACAGGCCTATACCAATGTACATCTAACAACAAAAGTTGATAGCCTTGATATTGTATTGCTTGAGTTGATGCAGCTCACCATTGATTCTGTTTTTATTGATAATGAGAAGATCAGTGATTTTACACATGAAGACCCGATACTGGAAATTCCCCTAAGTAATGCCATCAATACCGGAGACACCATCATTGTAAAGGTTTATTATCATGGTGAGCCCTTTCATGAAAGCTGGGGAGGATTTCATTTTACAAGTTCCTATGCTTTCAATCTGGGTGTTGGGATAAGCCATATCCCGCATAATCTGGGTAAAGCATGGTTTCCGTGTGTAGATAATTTCACCGACCGGGCCTCTTATTCCTGTTATGTTACCGTAGATGATGACCTGAAAGCCATCTGCGGAGGTATGCTGGTTGAAACCATTGATAACGGAGACAGCACCTTAACCTTTCATTGGGATTTACCCCAGGAAATTCCGACCTATCTTGCATCCGTAGCTATTGGTGATTATGTTTTATGGGAAAAGACATACGAAGGAATTGAAAGGGATATTCCTGTAAGCATTTATGTCAGACCTATTGACACAGCTAAAGTTGCAGGAAGCTTTGAACACCTGGATCAAATTACACGGAATTTTGAGAACCATTTTGGCCCATACGGATGGGGCAGGATCGGATATGTCGGCACATCGCAGGGAGCAATGGAACATGCAACCAATATTGCCTACCCGAACGGAAGTATCAATGGCGGATTAGGGAATGAATGGCTTTACGCACACGAACTCTTTCATATGTGGTTTGGCGACCTGGTTACCTGTTGCTCGGCAGAAGAAATGTGGATCAATGAAGGATGGGCAACTTATTGCCAGATATTTTATCTTGACGATCTTTATGGAAATAACGAATTTAAAACAACATTGCGCGAAAAGCATGGAGAAGTATTGCAATATTGCCATACCTCAACCGGAGACGGAAGTTATTTCCCACTGAATGATATTCCCCAAACACACACCTATGGCATGACTGCCTACGACAAAGGAGCAACTGTTGTACAATCATTAAGAGCATACCTCGGCGACAGCCTTTTTTTCGAAAGCATAACAGCCTTTCTTGAAGCCAATGCCTATACTTCTGTTTGTTCCGAAGATTTGCGTGATTTTCTTACCACTTATACAGGCATTGACATGACCGATTTTTTCGATAACTGGATTTTCACTCCGGGAACACCCGGATATTCTATTGATTCATTTTATGTAAACGAATCAGGAAAAAACTATGAGGTTCATGTTTATCCCAGGCAAAAACGCAAAGGTTACAATTACACCGGTAATGCGAACATTATAGAAGTAACTTTTATGAACCAGGATTGGAACAGCTTTACAGACACCATTCATTTTTCGGGCAAAACAGGACATACTGTTAAAACTCTTCCTTTTGCTCCCTCAAATGTTTTTATTGATCTCGAAGAACGCACCTGCGATGCCACAACCGATAGTTATAAAACCATAAGCGGAACCGGTGAATTTGCATACCCTGAGACTTTTTTTACGGCTATTGTAAATGTAGTAACCGATTCGGCATTGCTACGTGTTACACACCACTGGACACCCCCCGACAGCATCAAAAATCCTGTTGAAGGAATTACCTTATCCGATTACAGGTACTGGACAGTAGAAGGGATCAACCTGGGAAATCTGAATGTAACCGGAAAATTTCATTACAACAAATACGGTTTTCTTGATAACAACCTGATCGTAAATGAAACCGATTCCCTTGTAATTTTATATCGCGAAAACGCAGGTGAAGAATGGCAATTTATTGATTTCACACAACAGGGTGTCTGGCTGGTAGGTTATCTTTTTGTTGACAATCTTCGGGCCGGGCAATATACCCTTGCTGTTTTGGCAGAAAACTTTGGTGTAAATGATCCTGTGAAATCAGAATCAAAAAAAATGAAGATTTTTCCCAATCCATCAAAAACGGATTGCACAATAGAATACAAATCCGGTAAAAATCTCGTACTGGAAATATACTCTTCCAAAGGAGACCTTGTGAAAGAAATTCAATTGCCTGCCAACCGAAATCAAATCAGGCTTAATACCGATCAACTGGGAAAAGGAACATATCATGTAATTTTAATTGAGAACGGCCAGTATTTGGCGCAGGATTCAATCATTTTAATTGACTAATCGCTAACCGGCAAAGTATAAAACATCATGAAAAATCAAACAAATCTTTACCTGGCCCCGTTGCTTGCTTCATTAAAAGAAAAGGGAAATCCTGCAGATGCATTACAGATGAAGAAATACATGCGAAATCAGTATGATTTTTTCGGGCTTAAAGGTGGCCTCCGCCGTGAGGTTTGTAAAGCATTTTTGCAAGAAAATGGGCTCCCCGATGCCGGAGACCTGAAAGATGTTGTTTACAATCTCTGGGATTGTCCCGAAAGAGAATTGCAGCATTTTGCCGTGGAGCTGGTTGAAAAATACATCAAGAAGACGGATGATCAAATCCTTGATCTTCTTGAATTTATGATCACCAACAAATCATGGTGGGATACGATTGATTTTATAGCTGCCAGGCTTGTCGGGCCCTTTTTTAAGCAATATCCCGAACTAATCAAACCGGTAACCGAAAAATGGATGGAATCAGGAAATATATGGCTGCAAAGATCTGCACTTTTATTCCAATTGAAATATAAAAAAGATACCGATTTTGAGCTATTAAAAAAATATATTCTCGACCTGGCTGAGTCCGAAGAGTTTTTTATCAAAAAAGCCATTGGATGGTCATTGCGCGAATATTCAAAAATCAATCCCGAAACGGTTATTTCATTTGTTAAAACAGCTCCCATATCCAACTTCAGTAAAAAGGAAGCCATGAAATGGCTCGAAAGAAGAGCAGCAAATCTAACAAATCAAATGTAAAAGAATTTACGACAAAAAGCCCTTGAGATTTTGGAAGAATACTGGCAAGACGATCCCTGGAAAGTAGTAAAATGAAACTGCAAGACGCTTATTTGATGCGTGTATCGCAAAAGCATTTGGCGAATATGCCGCTATTGCCCTGCAAAATAGTCAGGCCAGGAAAATTCTTAAAATCAGCAAGGTCCTCAACGATACAACAAAACATAGCCCGGATTTGTTAAACAACCTACGGGAATGGTTGGGAGCCCAGACAGGCAGGTTGGGTTTTGTACCTCCGGATATCAGGTTAAACGACATATTGACAATAAGTTAAAAGAAGTTATGGATAATCCCGTGACAACCATCTCTTTTTGAATATGGTTTTCATTTCAACTTTTTGACTTATATAATCCTTAGCTCCGAAGTTTTAATCTCTACCCATTTCTCGCTTCCATTTTTATGAAGGGTTTTTCTGAGGGATTTATCAGCTATATCTTCATTGTTCAACTTAACATAATGACGGAAATTGATTCTTTTTCTCGATAATGATACTACAAAAACAGCTATCACCGGAGTGAGTAACAAGCTGACGAATAAAGCATTAATCCCACCTATCATGCGTGTTTGCCCTTCAAAAAAAAGCATGGCTGCTGCAACAATGTATAATATGACAATTAATAACCAATCCATGATTTTTTGTTTTTTTTGATTTTCCAATTATTATACCACAATTATTAAATATTTGCAAATCAACCAATAACAACTTCAAATCGTTTATTCACTACAGAATACATCTTTTCGTGTATTTAGAATCTTTGATTAAAAACCAAGGGTGGTATTCATAAGTAAGTCATTATCAATGATAAAAGAAACCACACCCAATATTTTCCTTCCGGATTTTCAAATTTCCGATATCGGAGAATGGGAAGTTTTTTATTTCCCGATTTCTATTTGGTTTTATAATTTTACTTTAACTTTGCGTTCAGTTAACATAAAAAGTTATAGTTATTCATACTATAAAAAAAATACTGCCGATTGGGGTAAGCTTGCTGGCGATCTTTATTTTATCTACGCTAACCAATTACCTTTTGCCTGAAGAAGATTATAATAAGATCAGGTATTCCGACTATCGAGCCCCTGCTGACATTTTTACTGATCTTAACGAAGACCTGATCCAAAAGAAAGCGGAACACATTGATGATCTTTTTCAGAGACTGCATAGCAGGGCTGGTTTCAATGGGGCTATTATATATGCAGAAAAAGGCAGATTGGTCTATAAAGGAGCCTTTGGTATGGCTGATTTCAGAAAGAAAGACGCTATAACAATAAAAACACCATTCCAACTGGCTTCGGTTTCCAAAATGTTTACGGCTACTGCAATAATGATCCTCAAGGAAAAAAACCAACTTGATTTTGACGATACGGTTACAAAATACATCCCTGATTTTCCATATAAAAATGTTACAATCAGGCATTTATTAAATCATCGCTCAGGACTTATCAGGTACATGTCACTGGCTCACGACAAATGGAAGAACAAAAATATTGCACTTACGAATGACGATGTGCTTGTCTTGTATACAGAGCACAAACCGGATCCGTATTTCTCACCCGATCATGGTTTCCATTATTGTAATACCAATTATGCCATTCTGGCTTCATTGATTGAGAAAATATCGGGTGTAAGTTATGGCAGTTTTCTGAAAATGCATATTTTCAGGCCGCTGGGTATGGCCAATTCTTTTGTTTATCAGTTAAGCCGCCAAACAGAAGTACCTTCATATATCCATTCCGGTGCAACGGGCTACCGGTACAGAGGCTGGAGAAAAATTGCCGTCAGGGATAATTACCTGAATGGTGTTGTTGGAGATAAGGGTGTTTATTCCAGTGCTGAGGATATGTTTAAATTCGATCAGGCCCTTTACAATGAAAGACTATTAAGTCTCGAAACCTTACGCGAAGCTTACACACCAGGCAGCCCGCGTTCATGGAAAAGGAGGGATAATTACGGTTTCGGATGGAGGATAAGAACAGCAGAAGACAGTTGCGTCTATCATTACGGCTGGTGGAAAGGTTTCAGATCATTTTATATCCGCGATATGAAAGCGGAAAAATCAATCATAGTTCTGAGCAATACCGCCAAAGGCCCGGGTTCATATAACTTCTGGAGCGTTATTCATAATAATGAAAACGATCTCGGGTATATCAGCAGAAATACTTTCCTCTCACACTGAAATAGTTAATACATTATTTTTTATCAGGAATTTGATATCAGGTAAAAATATACCCCAAAAAACAGTATCTGTTTACTCATTCACAACCAGCTTAAATCCAATCCCATGAACATTCATTAGCTCAATAGCAGGATCTTCTTTCAGGTACTTTCTAAGTTTGGTAATATATACATCCATGCTTCTGGCGTTGAAATAGCTGTCGTCATTCCAGATTTTTTTCAGGGCTTCACTGCGGTCAAGAACCTGGTTTTTTCTGATGCAAAGCATTTTAAGCAATTCTGATTCTTTACTTGTTAGCTTAAACTGATTTTCCCCGATTTTCAGGATTTGTCTGTTGTAATCAAACTCAAGTCTACCAATATGGTATTTGTCGTCTTCTTTTGATTTTTCCCTTTTTTCAACCCGGCGCAGAATTGCTTTCATACGTGCTAGCAGCTCTTCCATACTGAAAGGTTTGGTAATATAATCATCGGCACCAATTTCAAATCCCTTTATTTTATCTTCCTGCATGGACTTAGCAGTTAGAAACAAAACAGGTATTTGCTGGTTGGTTTTCCGAATCTCCTTTGCCAGTGTAAAGCCATCTTTTACAGGCATCATGATATCAATGATACAAAAACTAAAGGTGTTGTTGCTAAATATGTCAGATGCTTCCTGTCCGTCAACTGCAAGCGTTGTAGGAAATCCCTTCGCTTCGAGGTAAGCCTTCAGGATGGTTCCCAGGTTTTTGTCATCTTCCGCTAAAAGTACCTTGATCTTATTTGAATCCATGATTTCAGGTTTTGTATTCCTCAATAGGCAAAAATATAGTAAATTTTGATCCTTTTTTTAATTCACTTTCAAGTTCGATCTTTCCGTTATGTTTATCAACAACAGCTTTTACATAATTCAATCCCAGTCCAAAGCCCTTAAAGTTATGAATATTTCCGGTAGGAATACGATAAAGTTTTTCAAAAATTTTCTGTTGATCCGATTTGCTGATACCTATGCCATTGTCTTTTACATCAATATATACTCCTGATTCATTATCATGCGTTGATATTTCAATCTTTGGTACATTGAGTGTATACTTAACAGCATTGTCAAGCAGATTGAAGATCGTATTTGTTATATGCATTTTGTCGGCGAGGATCACACTTGTTTCTGCATTAAGATTTGTAATTATCTCACCATTTCGTTTTTCAATTTTTAAACATACTTTCTCAACGGCATTGCTTATGATCTCATGAATATTAACCCAGTCTTTTTTAAGGGTCAACTGCCCTTTTTCAATAATAGCCGATTGCAGAACTTTCTCAGCGATACCCTCAAGGCGTTTGTTTTCTTCATGAATAATGTTGATATAACTATTGTAAACATTATATGATTTTTTTATATCTTTATCTGAAAGCGCTTCGCAGGCAAGTGCTATGGTAGAAATTGGAGTTTTAAATTCATGTGTCATGTTATTAACGAAATCGCTTTTCATTTCCGAAAGACGTTTTTGCCTGAAAATCGTGTTAACACTTACGGTAAACGAAAAGATGATCAATAATATCAAAATAATAGAAATGCTTAGCAAAACCCACAACTGACTGATAAGGAATTGTTTCTCCCTTGGAAAATACACCATCAGATAATTGGGATCGGTTTGAATTTCACCTGGGAATAATGTAAAAACAAAAGATTTATTAAGCAATTCACGGGGATATTTTCCTGTTCTTTGAAAGATCAGCCGGTTTCCTGAAGGATTAAATATACCGTACTCAAATTCGGTGTCTATCCCTTTCATTTCAAGTTCGCTTGTTAGCAGAGAGTCGAGTTCCGGCATCGAAATTCTTTGTTCAATGGGCCTGGGTTGATTTGTGCTGAGCCAATCCTGTATCATGTTTTGCGTAAAGAAAGTCCGGTTAATGAATTCTTCAAAATCTTCCCGTGAATCGAATTGTCCGATGCCGTTATCGAAATTTCTGTTGATGGAGTCAAAATAATCATAGATAGAATAACGATTTCCAGGATTCTGCATTCGCCGTTGGAATTCCCGCTCCATTTCGTTCTTTTCAATCTTATAAATCACCTTGGAAACAGCATCATTAACACTTCTCACGAAATTGGCTTCCTCAACGGTAATTGCGTTTTTAATCCAGTAAACCTGTATCACCATCAGTCCAATCAGTGCAGTTGAAATCAGAATTATGATGAGTATAATGCTGCGTTTTTTCATATTGCAAAATTAACCGTGAATTTTAATGATTTACAGCGATTTAACATATTTTAACTTTTGTTAATCTCCCTTAACATTACAGCTTTTTTATCTGTTGTATTTTTGTATTGCAAGCAAGCAATCAGAATAATCCATGAGGACCAGATTTTATGTCGGATTACACATTGCGCTAAAAAAGAGATATAAATTTGGTTTTCAACTTTCTCAGAGCGGCCTCCACGGCCGCTTTTTTTATTGAGACTATGGTTATACAAGCCCGAAGGGCGCAGTATAACCATTAGTCGAAAAATCCCGCTGAGCGCAGCGATAGCGGGATCGTTAAATAACCAGGAAACAAACAGAAAATGACAATACAGCTTCCTGGCTCCTCTATAAGTACGAAGACTACATTATAACCCACAGTGCTTTATTATCGAAGTACCTGGAATGGCAAAACATCAAAATTGTTTTTATAGCTAATGAAAATATTTATAAACTTACAGAACTAAACTTGAATTTTTTTTATCTTTATGCAACCTTTTCAATAGTATAATTGTCTTAAAAGTACAATCAAAAACCAGATTTATACCGATTCGGAACAGGTTTGCAATAATTGATCTTATACTCCAATCGGTATAACTGAATCTAACAGAAAAATGCAATGCATTTTTTGTAAGTTTCAGTATAACTGCTGAAACATCACTGACAATAAAGAGATACCCTCCCAAAAGAAATTAAAGCAGC
>CAZTAW010000089.1:11047-12577 GCA_964611705.1 uncultured Bacteroidales bacterium | reverse complement strand
CCAATGACATTTTTACTAAATCACCCAGGTCGTCAGCCCTTTGGTAACAAACTCATATCTCTTGATCTGCCCGCCAAATTCCTGCAGGGCTTTACTTACAGAAAATTTCGTACTTCCGGGGCAATAAAAGATCATAAATCCGCCACCGCCTGCACCGGAAATTTTGCCTCCGGTTGCTCCTTTGTCCATTGCCGTTTGATAGATCTTATCAATCATCGGGTTGGATATGTCCCTGGCCATTTCTTTTTTGTACCTCCAACCGAAATCAAGAATATCTCCTATTTTATCTATTTCACCTTTTAACAGCGATTCCTTCATCATCACAGCCTGTTGCTTTAGTTTATGCATTGCTTCAATGGATTTTTCGTTCTTGCTGTTCACGCTTTTTTGCTGCGATTCGATGATCTTTGAAGAGAGCCGGCTGGTTCCCGTATAGTAAAGTACAAGATTATGTGCAAGTTCATCCAGATAGTTGGTCTTTATGCGGAGTGGGTTTACAATAACTTTGTCGTCTTTATAAAACTCCATAAAGTTTACTCCGCCAAAAGTACCTGCATATTGATCTTGCTTACCGCCCGACATGGAAAGGTCTACGCGCTCAATTTCGTATGCCAGGTGAGCCAGGTCGTATTCGCCCAGCGGAAGTTTAAGCCATTCTGCAAAAGCGCCCAGAATGGTAACAACAAGCGTTGAGGAGGTTCCCAATCCGGAACCGGGAGGAGCGTCAACCGAAGTAACCAACTCAAAGCCAAGCGGCTCGTTTGTGAAATCTTTAACGATGCGGTTATAAATACCTTTGAGTAATATCAAATCATCATCAATGGGAAGTTCTTTCAGGCTGTCAAATTCAAGGGTTTGGCTCTTGTCAATGGAACGAAAAACAATTTTTCCATCCTTACGGGGTTTAACCGATGCAAATGCATACATGCTGATGGTTGCATTCAAAATGGCGCCGCCGTAAATATCGCTGTATGGGGCTACATCGGTTCCCCCCCCGGCCAGTCCGAGGCGCAAGGGCGCTTTACTTCTGTATATCATGATTTATCTATCGTTTTTAAAAGATCATCAATGGTTTCCGTCATTCTGTTCCAGGAATATTTTTCCTTTTCCTGTTTCACATTTTTAATAAACTCTTCTTCCTTGTTATTATTATAGAAATTCAGGATCGCCTTTGCTATTTCTTCAGCATCAACAGGAGTAATATAACCGATTTTTCCATCGGGGACAATTTCCGGCAATCCACCTACATTGGTTACGATCATGGGTTTGTTAAAATGAAACGCAATTTGTGTAACACCACTTTGTGTAGCAGTTTTATAAGGTTGTACAACAATATCCGAGGCGCAGAAATAATTACCTACTTCACTGTCGGGGATGAAATCATTTTTCAGAATAACATATTCCGAAAGATCATATTTCTTGATGGTCTCGTGATATGGTTTGGGATCTGTATAAAACTCACCGGCCACAATACATTTGATGTTTTTTTCCTGAATTTCCTTGTTTTTCATGGCCTTCAAAAGAAGGTCA
>CAZTAW010000089.1:0-11037 GCA_964611705.1 uncultured Bacteroidales bacterium | reverse complement strand
TTGTAATCCCTGATAAAACCGAAGAACAAAATGTATTTGTTGTTTTTATCAAGATGGAGTTTTTCTATGGCTTTTTCTTTTGGAATGATCTCTCCGAAATTATCATATAACGGATGCGGGCAAAATGCTTTGGGTTTTTTCGTTTTGAACAGGTCAAGATCATTGAGTACTGATTTCGACATGGCAACAAAACCATCCACGGATTTCACGAAATAATTCGATAAGGTTTTATCACCCGGGCGTTTTTCGTGTGGGATGATATTGTCAAGGATGGAGATAATCTTTGAATGTTTGTTTTTCCTGATCTGCCGGGCAATGCTACCCAGGCAGGGCGCCATAAATGGCAACCAGTACTTTATGATAACAAGATAGTAGTTTTGTTTGCGTAGCTTTTTACCGATCTTTCTCCAGTTCAATGGATTAATGGAATTGATAGTCACATCAATATCGAGATTTTCAGGCGCCGGTTCCGATGAATATTGCGATTTTCCGGGAAACAACAAAGAAGGATACTGAAGCTTAAATGTTTCTACATGAACCTGATTGCCTTGTCTTTGATATTCCCTGGCGATACGTTCGTTGTAATTTGCCAAACCTCCTCTTAAAGGATGTGCCGAGCCAATGATGAGTATTTTGCGGGATGCAGACATAGGATTTATTAGGAGTTTTTGTATCCGGTTTCTTTTTCCACATTGTATTTGTTTCTTTCACTTCCTGAGCGGGAAACCATTTCTGCCAGGAATCCTCCAACGAATAATTGTGTACCGATGATCATAGCCAGCAGGCCCAGGTAGAACAACGGTCGTTCCGTCATGTTATACTGATCCATAAATATTTTTGTAACAGAAAGATATACGGCGATACCAAAACCTATGATAAACAAGATCGTTCCAAGCGTTCCGAAGAGGTGCATGGGCCGCTTGCCGAATTTTGAAATAAAGGTAATTGTCAACAGGTCGAGGTAGCCTTTGATCAGTCTGTCGGAACCAAACTTTGTTTTTCCGAATTTACGTTTCTGGTGTTGCACTACTTTTTCGCCAATGTTTTTAAAACCCGACCATTTGGCAATAACAGGAATATAGCGGTGCATTTCGCCATATACTTCTATGCTTTTAACGACATTTTTGCTGTATGCTTTAAGACCGCAATTGAAATCATGTAATTTGATACCGGATAACCAGCGCGTGATCCGGTTAAAGAATTTTGAAGGTATTTTTTTTGAGAAGGGATCCCGGCGTTTTTTCTTCCAACCCGAAACCAGGTCATAACCATCTTTTTTGATCATGCGATAAAGTTCGGGTATTTCACCCGGGCTGTCCTGCAGATCTGCATCCATGGTAATTACAACATCTCCCTGTGCTTTTTCAAAACCTTTGTTAAGCGCTGCCGATTTGCCGTAGTTTCGTCTGAATTTAATTCCTTTTACCGAAGGATTGGTTTTTGCAAGATTTTCAACAATTTTCCATGATTTGTCGCTGCTGCCATCATCAACGAAAACAATTTCATAGCTGAAATCGTTTTTCTTCATGACCTTATCAACCCAGCCATGCAGTTCATCGAGCGATTCTTCTTCATTATATAACGGTATGACTACAGAAATGTCCATTCGGATGTTGTTTAATATTTGTTTTCCCTTCTGATAAATACGGCTACGATAAGCGCCATAAACAGGTTAATTACTACTGTTTGAATAAAAGTACCGATCATAATAGTAAAGGCTGATGTGTACTGCGCTGTTTGTTCAACCTTTTCTTTGATTTCATCCATGGTATATTTATTTGTTTCATAGAGCATGTCCTCGTAACGTTTCAGCATGTTGTCAATAAGCAACGGGTCAAATTTGTAAAGCAGGTAATTGAAGATTGCATAGATGGCAATGGCGATCAACCCCACAAAAAAACCTACGGTAAAGGCCTGGCCATATGTGCTAAGGCCGTTGTTATTTATATCCCTGAAGGATTTTGTACTCCAGATAATTCCACCCAACAATACGAGAAATACCAGCAGGTTAAGATAGGTTTGATTTTCGAGTGTGCCCGTAACATAGAGGATAAGACTGTAAATAATAATAATGGCTCCGGTAATGATGCCGTAATTCAGGATGACTTTCCACATTTGCGATCTGTTTTGCTGCATGCTTCAAATGCATTTGTCATTTTAACTGCAAAAGTAAGAAATTATCCCGATTAATTTCTGCGTGTTGTATTGAAAGCTTCATGAACGAAAAATACCGGAAAGTCATATCGTTTTTCGGTATACCGAAACGGAACAGGTTTGCAATGGTTGAGCTTATGTTCCTATCGGTATAACTGCATCTAACAAAAAAATGCATTGCATTTTTTGTAAGATTCAGTATAAATGATTGCTTTGTTTGTCATCATTTTGTATCTTTGCAACCGGGTAAGTCTTATACGACCAGCTCCTGCTGAAATCCCCCAGGTCCGGAAGGAAGCAAGGGTAAGCGGTTGAGCGGTGCGATATAAGGAGCTTACCCGTTTTTTTGTCAAACTCAAATTTTTTTTGTCATGTTGCTTAAAATTCATCCACAAAATCCGAGTGCCCGTCATATTAAAACCGTTGTTGATTGTCTGGCAAATGGCGGTGTGATCATTTACCCTACGGATACGGTATATGGTTTTGCATGTGATATATACAAGCCCAAAGCCATTGAGAAAATTGCACAGATCAAGGGAATTAAAAAAGAAAAGGCCGATTTTTCATTTGTTTTTTATGATCTGAGCCAGCTTTCCGAATACACCAAACCCATTGATAATCAGGTGTACAAGATTATGCGAAAAAGCCTGCCCGGGCCCTATACTTACATTCTTAATGCCAACAATAAAATTCCCAGGATATTTCATAATAATAAGAAAACAGTGGGTATCAGGATTCCTGAAAACAATATCCCCGGTGAGATTGTCAAGGAATTGGGCCATCCGATTATGACTACCTCAGTACATGACAATGACGATGTGGTAGAATATACCACTGATCCCGAACTTATCCACGAACGCTATCATAAAATCGTTGATATTGTAATTGATGGTGGGATAGGAGATAATAAACCCTCTACAATTATTGACTGCACAGGTGACGAGATTCTGGTGATTAGGGAAGGAAAAGGAGAGATTTTATAAAAATCAGACATTTGTTTTGTTGTTTTTAAAAAAGTATCTACTTTTGCACCTCATTTTGAGAGACGATTCGGTAGCTCAGCCGGTAGAGCAACGGCCTTTTAAGCCGTGGGTCCTGGGTTCGAATCCCAGCCGGATCACAATAGAAAGCCTGGTATGGTAATGCCCGGAGCGAGCGCAACGAGCTGACTTTTGATTGTTATAATAGATTTGTCTTCTCAAAAACCAATGATAATATTTTACAAAAATAATAAAAATTTTCCCAATATGGGAAGATGGATAGTATGTTTTTGATTTTAAAATGCTGGTTATCAGTATTTAAAATGATAAATTGTTATTGGAAAGATTCTTGCCTCTTTTTTATTGAATCAAATTTTATTGATCATGAAAAAATTAGGCATTTTAATAATTGGTGCGTTACTTTTTATCACTTCCTGTCAAAAAGAATTTCAGGAAAAGGAAGATCAACCCATAATTTCGGATGTGAGTTTTGCCGATATGCAGATATCATCCGATTTTGACTGGAAGCTATCGCGCAACATCGAATTCAATTTTGGCAGTATTGACCAGGAAATTATAAAAATCACTTCCCTTGATGGAAAGATTGTATATCATAAAGGAAGAAATTTAAAACAATCAGGTGGATATAATGTTAATGTGAATATCCCTGATCATGTTGAAAATGTATTGGTAAACGGTCAGGTTTATGCTGTTGATGATTTTAAGTCTTTCCCCCGCAGGTCATTGGAAAACCTTAATAGTCATGAACTGCAGCAACTGAATAATTTGAAAGGTTCAAGGGGAAGTGTGGGCGATATAACATTCGGTGCTGAATCATTATTTCATGATCCGACATACAGGTGGCTGTCTTCAGTAAAACTTGATGAGAATCACATTGTTGTTGTTTATGCTGATTATGCGAACGGAAACAAAGGAAAAGCCCGGCTTGGAACCATTACCGGTAATTCCATTAGCTGGAGTAAAGAATACACTTTCTTTACCAAGGCAACATATCACATTAAAGCAGTAGCATTAAGCGAACAGAAATTTGTTATTGCTTTTCGCGGTACGGTGGGCCGAACCATCGTAGGCACCTTAAAAAATAACAAATTGTATTTTGGTTCTACTGTAATTTTTAAAACATCCCCAGTTTTTAATCTGGATATAGATAATCTTAACAACAAGGAATTTGTGTTGACGTACGGTTTTAACAACTCGGGAACTATCCAGGGATATTCCGTTGTGGGTGAAGCAATAGGTTTTAATATCAATTATAGTAAGCCCAAAAAATTTTCAAATATTAGTTCCGGAAGCGAAAACAGTGTATCTGCTATGGACAACAATACTTTTGTAATTGCTTATCTCGATGTGGGAATGCGAGGTCGCTCGATTATAGGTAACTATGATGGGAATAAAATAATTTACGGTAAATCCAAAATATTTAGTAACAAACAAACACGGTTTGTTGACGTAGTTTCATATCATCCGCATTATTTTTTAATTGTATACAGTGTCAGTATGTCGGGGTATAATGGAAAAAGTATCATCGGTAAATTCACCGGTTCAAAAATTGAATATTTCCCCGAGACGACTTATCATAGTAATACTTCTCATTATTCAAAGGTATGTGCCCTTGATGATTCAAGAATGGTGGTTGTATTTAAGGATGCAGATACAAAATCAGGTGTGGCCGTTCCTGGTATAATCTCAGGTCATGCAATTACCTGGGGAAATAAATTTACTTACACAACCACAACACCAAATACAAATTCTTTAATTGCTCTCAACAATTCAAACTTTGTTGTTAGCTACAATGGCTATCATGCTTCCAAGGCCGGTTACAGTTGTGTAGGAACTTATTCACCGCCCGTTACGGATACAGATGGAGACGGTGTAGCTGATGCAGATGACGACTACCCCAATGACCCAAGCAGGGCTTTTGATAATTATTTCCCGGCAGCCGGTTTTGGCAGCCTGGGATTTGAAGACCTCTGGCCAGGAAAGGGTGATTATGATTTTAATGATGTTGTTGTTGATTATCGTTTCCACACGGTTACCAACGCATCCAACTCTGTTGTGGAAATATTTGCAAAATTTGTTAGTAAAGCAAGCGGTGCCTACCTGCATAACGGTTTTGGATTTAACCTGCCGGATGCAAGCCAGGCATTTGAAGGAAACCCGCAGAAATTATCAGTAAGTGGTTATGATCTTCAGGAAGGATTTATAACATTGAATGCCCATGGTCATGAAAGCGGGCAAACCAAACCTACCATTATTGTATTTGATGATATCTTTAACAGAATACCGCATGCAGGTTCTGCATTGGGTGTGAATACGGAAGAAAATCAGCCTTTTGTTTCTTTCGATACCATCACAATTACAATGATCCCGAATGGGGTATTTTCTCAGGCCAATTTCTCACTCAATACCTGGAATCCTTTTATTATTGTTGACCAGACAAGGGGGTACGAGATTCATCTTCCTGATTATCCACCGACCGATCTGGCTGACGAAAGCTATTTTGGAACTTTTGAGGATAACAGTGATCCGGGGCTGAATCGTTATTATAAAACAGTGAATAACTTACCCTGGGGTATAGACATCCCTGCTGAATTTGACTGGCCCATTGAGAAAAAGGAGATAACCAAAGCATATAATTATTTTGCCACCTGGGCAGAAAGTTCAGGAAACCAATATGATGACTGGTATGTTGATAACCAGGGATACAGAAACGAAAGTAATATTTATCAGGTCCCCTAAGTTTCAGGAGACCTGATAACTAATAATTTTATCTAACAAGTAATTTCCCGGTATAAATTTCTTCTTCAATAATTACTTTAATAAAGTAAATACCTTTGGGGTGCGTACTCAGATCAATGGTTCCCCGTTTTTGTATTTCCGATAAATCATGAATTATTTTTCCGTGCATATCCATGATCTCATATTGTATGCTTTTGTTGAAGTCATGATTTACCAGAAATATCCCATTTGAAGGATTTGGGAAAATTTCAAATCCGGCCATTGAAAGTTCATCAATTCCGCTATCGTCAACAACCTGCACTGTAAACATACAGTTTGACGTATTGCCTGAGCCATCGGTTGCTGTCCAGGTAACTATAGTCGTGCCAAGTGGAAAAATTGCCCCGTTAAGGCTTGATGAGCTGTTATAATTATTGCTTACGCTGGCTAATTCGCAGTTATCTGTTACTGAAGTAGGATCAAACTCAGTTCCGGTAACTGTGTATGTTTCCGTTTCATCGGCGGAAACAGATTGAGATGAAGGGCATGTTATTTCGGGAGGGGTATTGTCTTCTGCATAAACATTAACTACTTCGCAGGGCTGGTTTGAAACGCATCCTCCGCCTCCGCGAACGTAATAGGTTGTTGGCGATGAAAGTTGCGGAGTGGTAAAGGTAGCCCCTGTGTGTACCTGGGTTCCTCCGCAGTCGTCAATAAACCAGAACCAGTCTTCTGCATCACCGAGATCACCTTCAACTGTTAGCGTTGTGGTTGTGTTGGGACAAATGGATGTTTCTCCTGAATATTAGTCAAATCGCCATTATAATCAGCAAATAAAAGGTTCCCGGAAGGTAACACATCTACACCTGTCTGATCGCCATTATCTGCAATTGTTATTCCGACCATGTCAATTTCCTTTATTATCGTTCCATTCTCAGCGTTGACAAGATAGGTTTTTCCATCCTGACATGCCAGCCAAAATCCTTCACGTATTGAATCATAGTCAAGCCCGACAATATCCGTTGAGGGACTTTCAAAAGAATTTATCGGATCTTCCCGTGATTCGTTTTTTGCAGGTGAAGTTTTCATTTTGAGTGAAGATACTTTTCTATATTTGCAGGTCAAGAAAAATAAAGAATAAAATCATGCATAAACTTTTTTACCTCTTCATATTTGTTTTCAGTATCTCGCTGAAAATCAATTCCCAGATCATAATTACATCCGATGAAATAGTTGGAGTTGGTGATGAAGTAATCCAGGGGTTTAATACGGAACCGCCGGCAACTATTGAACCTGGCGAGGCAGGTGAGGATAAAACATGGGATTTTACCGACCTGAATGTTATGGAAAGGGATACATTTAATTTTCTTACTCCGCTAAATACGCCTTACTGGGAGAAATTCCCGGGATCTAATCTTGCTCTCTATATGAAGAAAGATTTTAATTATGTTTATTTTGATAAAAATGAAGATTCGCTTAGCATGCTTGGAATTGTGATCAAGGTAGAAGAACTGGGACGCGTAGATTCAAAAGTAAAACCGCCTGAAGAGTTTATGAAGTTTCCCTATGAATACGGCTATGCTAATGATGAGGTTTTTAATTATGTTTTTGTTGCTGATGGCTCTGCCTACAGTGTTGATTCGGTCAGATTGAAAAGAATCACTGAAAAAAGCAGCGAGGTGGATGCCTGGGGTACCATGAGTGTTCCGATGGGTACTTATGAAGTATTACGTGTTCATGAAACCCGGGATATAAAAGACAGTATATGGGGAAAGCTTCCGTTTATCGGCTGGCAGTTTTTAACTGTTGAGGAAAGTAGTGAAGAACGTTATCTCTGGTGGTCAGATGATCCTGAAGTAGGTTATGTTCTTGTTAACCTGAACATTGATGTTGAAAATGGTAATGTTACAAGCGCTGAGTTTATGGCAGAGCCGGTTCATGTGGGCAAACCGGAAACATTTACATCAGGAGGAATCAATGTTTATCCAAATCCTGTGAAAGACTACCTGAGGATAAGAACCCAGGATAACAAGAATAAAAGTTTCTTTTTGTTTAATGTTGCAGGCGAACTTGTTCTATCAAAAAAAATAAGTAGTTTCCAGGAAAATATATATCTGGGATTTCTTGATAAGGGATTGTATATCTATAAAATACACAATAGCCATTCATCGGAAACAGGAAAGATTATCAGGCAATAACGAATATTAATTAAGTGTTAATTCATCATTACCTCTTCCGTCAGGTTCTATAACATTTGAATAAACTTGTTTTTCACAGGTATATTTTTCTATATTTGTAAACTTACTAATCATTAAAACATTCCACTATGAAAATTTCGATTGCAGGAACAGGTTACGTTGGACTTGTAACCGGGACATGTTTTGCCGAAGTGGGCATTGATGTAACATGTGTTGATGTTGATAAAGAAAAGATTGAAAACCTGAAAAAAGGCATCATCCCGATTTATGAACCAGGACTTGAAGAAATGGTTCACCGTAATATTAAGAAAGAAAGATTGCATTTTTCAACTGACCTGGCTGAAACCTTTGAAGATACAGAAGTTATCTTCAGCGCTGTTGGTACACCTCCCGATGAGGACGGAAGTGCTGATCTGAAATATGTTCTTGAAGTGGCGCGCACTGTTGGACAAAATATGAATGATTATCTGCTGATGGTAACCAAAAGCACGGTGCCTGTGGGAACTGCTAAAAAAGTAAAAAAAGCAATGCAGGAGGAGCTTGATAAAAGAGGTGTTGATATACCTTTTGATGTTGCCTCTAATCCGGAGTTTTTAAAAGAAGGTGCTGCTGTTGATGATTTTCTGAAACCCGACAGGATTGTTATCGGACTTGAATCAAAACGTGCCGAAGAGCTCATGAGCCGTTTGTATAAACCTTTTACAATGAACGGTCACCCCGTGATTTTTATGGATATTGTCTCGGCAGAGATGACCAAATATACAGCCAATTCAATGCTTGCAACCAAGATCAGTTTTATGAACGATATTGCTAACCTTTGCGAAATCGTTGGTGCTGACGTAAATATGGTGAGAAATGGAATTGGAACGGATTCAAGGATAGGTCCTAAATTTATATATCCGGGAGCAGGTTATGGTGGTTCATGTTTTCCCAAAGATGTAAAGGCACTTATCAGAACATCCGAAGAAAACGGCCATCCCTTGCGTGTATTGCAGGCTGTGGAAGATGTAAACGAAGACCAGAAATCCGTTATGTACAAAAAAGTGGCCAGGCATTTTAATAATGACCTTAAAGGTAAAATCTTTGGTTTATGGGGACTTTCATTCAAGCCACGTACCGATGACATGCGCGAAGCACCATCGCTGGTGGTTATTGATAAATTGCTTGAAGCCGGAGCTAAGGTTAAAGCTTATGACCCGGCAGCCATAAAAGAGGCAAAAAGAAAAATCGGTGATATTATTACCTATGCAAGCGATCAGTACGAAGCGCTTATTGATGTAGATGGGCTGATCATTATGACCGAATGGAATGAGTTCAAATTCCCCAACTTTAATGTAATGAAAAAACTGATGAAAAATTACCTGATTTTTGACGGCCGTAACATATACGATGTCAGTGAAATGAAAGAAAGAGGTTTTACCTATTATTGTATCGGTTTAAAAACTGAAGCGTAATATATAGAAAATAAATTAAGCCTGGTGATGTTAATTGCCAGGCTTTTTTTTATTTTTATTAAAAATTTGTTTATATGAAAAAGAAAGTATTGGTTACAGGCGGTGCAGGCTTCCTGGGTTCGCACCTTTGCGAGCGCCTGTTAAATGATGGGCATGAAGTGATATGCCTGGATAATTATTTTACCGGTCAAAAAGAAAATGTTGTTCATTTATTTGATAATCCTTATTTTGAGCTGATAAGACATGATATTACCATGCCTTTTTATATTGAAGTAGATGAGATTTATAACCTTGCCTGCCCGGCTTCACCTATACATTACCAGTATAATCCAATTAAAACCGTGAAAACATCCGTGATGGGTGCGGTTAATATGCTGGGCCTTGCCAAACGGATAAAAGCTAAAATACTGCAGGCCTCTACAAGTGAGGTTTATGGTGATCCGAAAGTGCATCCGCAAAAGGAAACTTACTGGGGGCATGTGAATCCCATTGGCGACAGGGCTTGCTATGACGAGGGTAAAAGATGCGCCGAGACCTTGTTTGTTAATTATCACAAGCAAAATGATGTTAAAATTAAGATCATCAGGATTTTTAATACCTACGGCCCAAGAATGCATCCCAATGATGGCAGGGTTGTATCGAATTTTATTGTTCAGGCACTGAAAAACAAAGATATTACTGTTTATGGTGATGGAAAACAAACCCGGAGTTTTCAATACTGTGATGATCTGATCGAAGGGATGATTCGAATGATGGCGTCCCCGGTGGAATTTACCGGACCTGTCAATCTTGGAAATCCCGGAGAATTTACTATTCTTGAACTGGCTGATAAAGTCATCAGAATGATTGGTTCAAAATCAAAAATTATTTTTGAACCTCTGCCTAAAGATGATCCCATGCAACGACAACCCGATATCGCGTTGGCTAAAAAACAGCTTGATTGGGAACCCGGAATCAATCTTGAAGAAGGTCTTGAACAAACCATTGCATATTTCAAAAAAATTGTAAAATAAGCTATGACAACAATACTTGTAACAGGTAGTCACGGTCAGTTGGGAAATGAATTGCAGAAGATTGCAGGCCGGTATCCGGAGCTTGAATTTATTTTCACGGATATAGATGAGTTGGATATTACATGCAAAGGTGAGTTGTTTGAATTTGTTCAGCAAAAAAAATACGACTTCATCATTAATTGTGCGAGCTACACTGCTGTTGATAAAGCCGAAGAAGAACCCAAACTGGCTGGTATGATCAATGGAAAAGCCGTTAAGCTGCTTTCCGAAGCTGCCAACAAAAATAATATTTCACTGGTACATATTTCCACGGATTTTGTTTTCAACGGAAACTCAAACAAACCATATATTGAAACCGATAAACCTGAACCCCAATCGGTTTACGCAAAATCAAAATATGAAGGAGAGAAGTATTTCCTTGAAATTGCACAGAAGGGTATAATAATCAGAACATCATGGTTGTATTCCGAGTTTGGGAATAACTTCGTTAAAACCATCA
>CAZTAW010000088.1:0-12713 GCA_964611705.1 uncultured Bacteroidales bacterium | reverse complement strand
CATACGCATCATCACTGAATGCATGTATGTTTGGCGGAGAGAGCCAATGTCTTGTGGTAGCTCTTTTTTCAAATGGGAAATTCCCTGATACAAGTCCTGTTGTATCCCTAAAAGCCTCATTATAAAGATCCCATACAAATGTCGAAGGAACAATATCAAAGTCTGCAGTTATCGTAGTGCTTCTTCCTGACATGGTTTTCTTAGATTTGCTGTTTTCCGAATATGCAGCATCTACTATGTTTATATCCGGAGAATGAGCTTTTGTATCCGGTTCTATGGTTGCCCAGGTGTGGTAAGGTGTATAATCATCATGCATAATTGTAACAGGGTAATAGGTAACCGAATCAACATTATGAGGCAATTGTATCTGATAGTATCCATTGGCATTGGTGGTATCAACATAATAATCTCCATCAACTTCAAGCTGAACAATTGCCCCTGATACCAAAGTAGAATCAAAAATATCTCTTATTGTACCGGTCAGATCAGTCAGTGGATGTATTGTAACATCAAACAAATGATCTTCAGTGTGGGTACCATCGCTAATCTGCAAAGTAATTGTACTAACCCCGCTCGAATCGGTTTGTATACTGTCAATCAAAATCACCGAATCCTGGCAAATCAGGTTGATCAGTTGCGGGTTGCTTTGGCCGGTGATCTGGTATGTAAGTTCATCCGTAAAGTCAGGATTCTTGTAAATATTGAGATCATGAAAAAGGGTATCCCTGTCAGAATCTTCATTGAGTGAAGTATCGGGTATTGAAAAGGTGTATTGCACATCAACTTCAGCAGTAATATCGGTTGTAAGACTTGCATCCTGCGGATCGGTGGCGGTAACTGTGGCGTTGAAGGTTCCGGTATCCTGCAACATAAGCTGAAGCAAGGTATCCTGCTGTATTGTAAAATCCGAACCCGTGTTGGTATAGGTGCTTTGGTCGTCGTTATGGAAATGATCGTTCAGGTTCCATTGCGCCAGGCTGTCAATGGTAAAGTATGATTCATTGATATTGCTTAGCGCCTCGGGCCCGATATTCCCGGTAATGATACCAAGTGTGGTATCTCCCTGCGGTGTGTTGAACAACAGATATAATTCTGTGGTATTGGTTTTCTGAAATACCAGAGAATCCGTTGTGGTTTCCTGCGAAGTAATGGTTAGTTCAAAAGTTCCGTCACTGCCTGTTATGGTTTGCCCGGTTAATGCATTGCCATTTTCATAATATAAAACATCCGCCGAAACAATCGGGTCATCTATTTTATCCCGATAGGTTCCTGAAATGGTAAATACCAACTCGCTGGTTACCGTTATATTTGCCCCTGTTGTATCTTTCAGACTTGCATCGCTTGTATCGGTTGCGATAATATCAAAAACAAACAAGCCGGTATCGGTTCCGGTAAAAACCATAATGCTGTCGTCTTGTATTTCAAAGTTGGGATCGGTGGTTTCATAAGAACTCTGGTCATCATTGTAAAAATAATTGTTCAGGTTCCAGGTATTGCTGCTGTCAACATGCACCGTGGTAACTATAGCGCCAATTGCATCAGGGCCGGCATTACCGGTGACAATTCCCAGAGAAGTATCCTGTGTAGGATTATTTATCAGCATTTCTTTATAAGAAGATTGCTCACGACTGAAGGTGATCTTATCCTGCAATGCTTTTGAACTTTTCTTTTCTGTTTCATTTTCGGTAACAAATGAAGCTTTGAGTCTTTGTCCGCTTCCGTTGCCTTGCTTCACAATTTTTTCTGTTGTTTTAAAAGTACAACCCACTATACTAAGATAATATATGCCATCAGCAGCCTCCTGCCCTATACGGTTGGCACCACCCCAGGTGATACGATACAAACCGGACTCCTCAATTTTTATACCATCAACATAATTCCCCTTGCTGTTGATGATGATTACCCGTGCTTTGCAAGGGATTTCAACAACACATTCCGTGTTGCCCGTAAAAGGATTGGGTGAAGGTTTTTGTTTGACAATACCGGGAGTTTCTTCCACTGTAACATAGGTGAGCACCTGTAATTCAAAATAACCGTCGGAGGCTGAAAGGGTGCTGTCGGCAAGTAATCCGTCATGATAATAATATTGAACAGATGCATCTTCAATGGCATTGCCTTTTTTATCCTTGTATGTACCGGAAACAGTTATGGTTTGAGCATTGAGCTGGGTGAAAGCTACTGACAAAAAGAAAAACAAAAATGATTTCATGGCATTACAAGAAGTTGGTTCTGTTTATTAAAACATAAAGATAAAAAATATTCATTAATTGAAAAAAGATGGGCAACTATTGTATGAAATGTTGCATCTGTGTATGAATGGTTTGTTTTGATGTATGAATTGATTATTGGAAATTTTCAATATTAATGTTGGGTTGCATATTCTGTCTTTCTTTTAATTTCGTTTTTTGTATAAAGATTTCCGGTGCTCCGCACCTTATGTATTATCCGATTTATCATCTTGTTATAAATGTGATCGGTGCTCCGCGTCTAAAACATTTGGAGATGGGAAATGTATTCATATGTTGTAAATTAAAAGGTGCGGAGCACCGTTGATATTTATAGCAAAAGAAATATAATGCCATCATCCGAGGTGCAGCGCAGTGATAACCCGTTTTCTTTTATGGAAACATGTAACCTGCAACCATATTCAAATTTTCTTAATTTTGCAACATGAAAAACAAATTATTTGTACACAATACATTAAGCCGGAAAAAGGAAGAATTCAAACCATTAAATCCTCCGCATGTCGGGATGTATGTTTGCGGCCCTACCGTTTACGGCGATGCACATTTGGGTCATGCCCGCCCGGCTATTTCTTTCGATCTAATTTACAGGTACCTTATGCATCTTGGCTATAAAGTTCGCTATGTAAGAAATATTACGGATGTTGGCCATCTTGAAGCTGATGCTGATGAAGGCGAAGACAAAATAGCCAAAAAAGCCCGCATCGAAAAGCTTGAACCCATGGAGGTTGTGCAATACTATACAAACCGGTACCACCAGAATATGGATGCCTTAAATGTACTCCGACCCAATATCGAACCTCATGCTTCCGGACATATCATTGAGCAAATCGAGCTGGTTAAAAAAATACAGAAAAATGGTTTTGCTTATGAAACCAATGGCTCTCTGTATTTTGATGTTGATAAATATTCCAATGATCATCAATATGGTATTCTCTCCGGAAGAAAGCTGGAAGACCTGGTGAGCGAAACGCGTAAGCTGGAGGGACAGGATGAAAAGAAAAGTCCATTTGATTTTGCCGTATGGAAAAAAGCCCAACCGGAACATATCATGCGATGGCCCTCTCCGTGGAGTAATGGATTCCCTGGCTGGCATGCGGAATGTTCTGCTATGGGTATAAAGTACCTTGGTGAAGAATTTGATATTCATGGTGGTGGTATGGATTTGCTCTTTCCTCATCACGAAGCGGAAATCGCCCAATCAACGATAGCGTATGGAAAATCGCCCGTTAAGTATTGGCTGCATAATAATATGGTTACCCTCAACGGACAAAAAATGGGCAAATCGCTTGGAAATGCCATCCCACTGTTTGAAGTTTTCTCAGGTGTGCATAAGCTGATGAAAAAAGCATACAGCCCCATGACCATTCGTTTTTTCATCCTTCAGGCACATTATCGCAGCACGCTTGATTTTTCAAACGAAGCATTGATGGCTGCCGGAAAGGGATTGAAAAAGCTATTGCAAGCCATTCAATCAATTGAAAAATTACAAGCAGGAGAAAAATCCGATTTCAATATCAAAGACCTTGAAAAGAAATGCTATGAAGCCATAAACGATGATTTCAACAGCCCCGTTGTAATTTCAAATCTATTTGAAGGGGTAAGGATCATCAATTCGGTAAAGGATGGCAATGGTTCATTATCAAAAACCGATCTGGAGTTACTTAAAAAAGTAATGTATACTTTCACTTACGATATTCTGGGCGTGAAGGAAGAAGGTTCCGGAAGTCAGGATGAAATCCTTGATAAAATAATGGAAACATTACTTGATATCCGCCAGGAAGCAAGGAAGAATAAAGACTTTGTTACTTCTGATAAAATCCGTGATGAACTTGCAAAAATTAACATTATCATCAAAGATTCAAAGGAAGGGTCGGGTTGGGAGTTTGGCGGTTAATGGATTGTATTGGCATTATCACAATCCTATTTAAACCTTGCGAAAACTTTAAACTCCTGACATCAAGCTAAATTACTTTCACTAAAAAATAATTTTTCTTTCCTTTCTGAATAAGGATATATTTATCATTCAGTAAATCATTTTCAGATATTAGGTAGTCTTCTTTTATCTTTTCCTTGTTCACTGATACGCCATTGTCTTTCAGCATTCTTCGGGCTTCTCCTTTGGATTTGAAAATATCGGTTTTCTCTGCAAGAAAATCTATAATGCCGGTTTTCTGACTTACAATTGATTGATCAATATCATATTGTGGAACACTCTCAAAAACGGACAACAACGTTCTTTCATCCAGTTTATGAAGCATTTCGGTAGTTCCTTTTCCAAAAAGAATCTGTGATGCTTCCATAGCCGTATAATAATGTTCTTCGGAATGAACCCTGATGGTTATTTCTTTGGCAAGTGCTTTCTGAAGTTCCCGTTTGTGCGGTGCTTCTTTGTGTTTATTGATAATTTCTTCAACTTCTTCTTTGGTGTACAACGTAAAAATCCGTATGTATTTTTCTGCATCCTCATCTGTTGTGTTAAGCCAGAATTGGTAAAAAGTATAGGGTGAGGTTCTTTCGGCATCAAGCCAGATATTGCCGCTTTCGGTTTTACCAAATTTACCACCATCGGTTTTGGTAACCAGGGGGGTGGTTAGAGCAAATGCTTCTCCCCCGGTTTTCCTGCGTATTAATTCCGTTCCAGTGGTAATATTACCCCATTGATCGGAACCGCCCATCTGCAGCTTGCAGTTTTTGTTCTGAAAAAGCCATAAAAAATCGTATCCCTGTACAAGCTGATAACTAAATTCGGTAAACGAGAGTCCTGCTTCCAGTCTTTTCTTTACCGAGTCTTTCGCCATCATATAGTTTACAGTGATATGCTTTCCTATATCACGAATAAAATCGAGAAATTCATATCCTTTGAACCAGTCATAATTATTTACCACAACTGCGGAGTTTTCACCACAATCGAAATCCAGGAATTTCATCAGTTGTGTTTTCTGACCTTCAAGATTTTTGTTTATGGATTCAATATCCAGCAATTGTCGTTCCTGTGTTTTTCCTGACGGGTCACCTACCATTCCTGTTGCTCCGCCAACCAGAATAACAGGTTTATGTCCTGCACGTTGAAAATGCAGTAAAAGCATTATAGTTGCAAGACTTCCAATATGCAGGGAATCTGCTGTCGGATCAAATCCAATATAGCCTGCAGTCATTTCTTTTTGCAGTTGTTCTTGTGTTCCTGGCATCATATCGTGGATCATACCACGCCATTTGAGTTCCTTAATAAAATCCATGATAAATTTTTTTTGCAAATATAATCTTCCTTATACTAACTTTGGTAAAAGATGGTTAACTGATTTTTAATAGCTTTGCAGGAATATGAATTTTATTACAGGAGGCACCGGATTGGTAGGTTCACATTTATTGTACGATCTTCTCCGGGAAAAGAAAAATGTCAGGGCATTAAATAGAAAATCGAGTGATCTTGATTTTGTGAAGCACGTATTTTCTTATTATACTGACAACTACAACGAATTATTTAAAAAGATTGAATGGGTGGAAGGTGATATTCTGGATGTTTTTTCCCTGGAAGATGCAATGCAGGATATAAATCATGTTTATCATTGTGCGGCAACGATATCTTTTGATCCGAAAGACCGGGAAAAAGTTTTGAAGATCAATATAGAAGGAACGGCAAATCTGGTGAATGCAGCGATGCAAAAAGACGTTAAAAAGCTGTGTCATGTGAGTTCTATCGCAGCATTGGGAAGAGCTTCGGATGAAGAATATGTAGATGAGAATACCCAATGGGAAACTTCAAAAAATAATTCTGTGTATGCAATAGGCAAATACGGTTCGGAAAGAGAGGTATGGAGGGCAACAGAAGAAGGGCTGGATACAGTGATTGTTAATCCTAGTATTATTATTGGCCCGGGGAAATGGGGCGATGGCAGCTCTGCCTTTTTTAAATCTGTTTCGGATGGATTGAAGTTTTACAGCACCGGAATAAATGGCTTTGTTGACGTAAGAGATGTTTCGAAAGCCATGATTATGCTTATGGAATCAGATGTTATTAACCAGCGATATATTTTAAACGCAGAAAATATATCTTACGAAAAACTTTTAAATACAATAGCTCAACACCTTAATGTGAAACCTCCTTCAATAAAAGCAACAAAATTTCTTTCCGAAATGGCCTGGCGATTGGAAAAGGTTAGAAGCTTTATCACACGAAGTACATCAATTATCACAAGAGAAACTGCCAGGACCGCGCTCAGCAAATACTTATATTCTAATGTAAAAATTAGTAAGCAATTTGATTTTACTTTCATCCCTGTAGAACAATCCATAAAAGACACTGCTGTTTTGTTTCTAAAAGACCAGAAGGATGGAAAATAGCAGTAAATCTTTACAAAAAGGAAATGGAAATGTTTTGTGATCATTGTTTTGGTTTTCTTATCTCTGCAGAATTATTCACAGGAGGTTTTAAATGAAGATGTTATTGTTTTGGACAATGGCAACCAAATTTGGAGTTAATAAATAATTAATATAAATAAACGATAATAATCGTATATTTGTTAGCGTTCAGTTTTTTTAATTCCTTAAACAATTAACATGAAAAAAATAGGTTTGATTTACTGGCCTAAGGGTGGAAATGTAGAAAGTGTTTCGAATAAAATATTTGAAAGACTGGACAAATCATACTCTGACATTTACGATCTGAATAGTATTAATATTACTGATCTTGTACATTACGACTGTTTGATTATAGGCAGCTCCACTGCCGGTGCCGAGACATGGAGAGATGCAGAGCCAACCAATCTGTGGAATAATTTGTTTAATGATCTTGACAAAATAAACCTGGAAGGGAAAAAAGTAGCACTCTTCGGGTTGGGTGATCAGGTTCTTTGGCCCAGAAATTTTGTTGATAATATGATTGTATTCAAAAGAGAGTTTGAAAAAAGAGGGGCTAAAATTTGTGGCGAATGGCCAACAGAGGGATATGATTTTGAGGAATCGAAAGCCGTTGTTGGAGATAAATTTGTTGGACTGGCAATTGATGAAGACCACCAATATGATCTGACTGACAAGAGAATTGATAAATGGCTGAAACAGATCAGGCAGGAGTTCGGCATTTAGTTTTCAAGGACATTTTTGTAATGTTCATATCTTTCAAGAATCTCATTCACAAAATTAAAAGGTTCTTCACCTCTGCAATAGCCGTATCTAACGACCGAATCACGGTAGTATTGTGGCTTCGATTTATTCAATAAATAGTAATCCACATTATCCTGCCATTTGTTAGGGTTTTTATTGTATTTTTCTGCAAGCCTTCTCGCATCAAAAACATGGGCTATGCCGGCATTATAAGCTGCGAGGATAAACTTAATGCGTTCTTCTTCCTCAATATCCTTTGGCAATTGCCTGTCAATCCATTTAATAAATTTCACACCAGCCGTAATATGTTCGCGGGGACTGGAATTTGTATCAATGCCATACATATCTGCGGTGCTGGGCATGAGTTGCATAAGTCCGTATGCGCCTACCCAGGATCTTACATCAGGTTGAAAGCCGGATTCCTGGTAAATTAGGGAAGCCAATAATCGCCAGTCAAGGCCATATTTTTCACTTACTTCTTTGATAATGACATCGTATTTTGAAACTTTCCCTCCACTAATGGAATGGAATTCACTTTGGGCGATATTAACGGATCGGGGGTTTTTAAAATACTTGTTATATATAATTCTTGAAAGAAGTGAGTTTTTATATTCCGTAAGCCATTCATTAATTTCAATACGCAGCGAATCGCTGTCTTTTTTCACAGCCCAGGCTACATTTTGCGGAAAGCTGACAGGAGTTTTTACGTCTATATTGGAGTAATATTTTTCGTTAACCAGTGCAACATGTTCGTCGGCAATGGTATAGTCAATTTTTCCATCAGCAACATCTTTGATCAGTTCTTCAACTTCCTTGTCAGGATCCTGGATAACATATATGGTATCACCTATTTCTTCAGACAAATGTCTCAGGCGGTTTAGAAAGGAAGAATTCTTTTGCAAATGAATGATTTTACCGGCAAGTTCCAGCGGATTTCGGATCATGGCTTCTTCAACTTCTTCCCAGGTTTTTATATCACGCCAGTTAGGAGGCTTGCGTTGAACCAGTACCTGCCTTGTTTGGGTATGGGGAAAAGTAAAATCAATTTGCTTGCTGCGTTCTTTAGTAACGGTAAGTCCCATGGCTATCAGGTCAATTTCTCTTTTGTTTAAAAGATCAAAACATTTTTCCAGATCATTTTCAGGGATGATTTCCAGTTTCACATCAAGATAATCGGAAAACAAATTTAACATTTCGTACTGGTAACCCATGGGTGTACCTCGGTATACAAAATAACTGATGGAATTATAATCTGTTGCAGCGATTAATTTTCCACGCTCATGTATTCTTTCAAGTTGGCTTATTTGCAGTTTTTTCTTTTGATCTTCCTCCAAAATTTCATTAATCTTTTGCTTATTGTTATTCAAACAACCCGGAAGAAGCAAAATAATAACAAAAACAACAAACAAGCGTATGGTAATTGTCATAAAAAACCTCATACCATAAAATTCTTTGATAAATTAACAAAATAAACCTTTGTTATGCAAAAAAAGTTATCAAAAAAACATTATAAATTTCTTAATAGTTTAATAATTATGGATTTAGATTAACAATCAAAGCTGAATTTTGTTGTTTACTGATAAAAAAATTAACATTTTTTATTATCTGCTGATTACTTTGAACTCGGTCCTTCTGTTCATAGCTCTTCCTTCTTCGGTTTCGTTGGTTGCTATGGGTTGTGAAAAACCGTAACCTTCATGGGTAAGGCGGTTTTCATCAATTCCTTTTGTTATCAGATAATCCACAACAGTTTTGGCTCTTTTCTCAGACAGTTCCTGATTGTAGAGTTGTGAACCGACATTATCAGTGTGTCCGCTGATTTCAATTTTTAATGCTGGCACATCACTGAGTAATTTGACCAAACGCTCCAGTTCGGGCTTGGATTCAGGGCGCAAGGTTGCCTTATTGAATTCGAAAAAGATGTTTTTCAATACGATCTTACTGCCAATCTCTACTTTTTTCAGATAAATATCTTTCTGCATTTCCATGAATTCCGTAACAGGCGGAATGTTGAAATTCTCAGAATGGAAAAGGTATTCTTTTGCTTTAACGGCCAGTCCGTAGCTTTTCCCTGACGGAAGGGAAACCATATAATCTCCGGTTCGTTCATTGGATTCGAAACTAGCAATAACCCTGTTTGTTTCATTATCATTGATTTCCATTATAACATTCAACGGGCTATGCGTCAGTTCATCCAAAACTTTTCCGCGGATGGTAACCAGGGCAAAATCTTTTACCTCAACTTCTTCTTCAAGTTTGGTTTCTTTCACAGGCATCTCTTCAAATGCCAGGTAGTTATAATCAGATTGATGAATTAAGGGTTTTTCAGGTCCAAGGAAAGTGACCATATAAAGATCGCGTTTTCCGAATCCATCTTGCTCAAAAGAAGAATAATAACCATGTTTACCGGTAATATTTACCGAGAAAAACACATCATCATCCGGTGTGTTCACGGGGTGGCCAATGTTAACAGGTTCTGTCCATTGTCCGTTTACGAATTCAGTTTTAAAGATATCATATCCTCCCATTGTTTTATGACCTTTTGAGCTGAAATACAGGGTTTTTCCGTCGGCTTGCATAAAAACGCCCTCCTCGTCGTAAGGTGTATTGATAACAGAACCCATATTAACAGGGTCTTCAAATTTCAATTTTCCGGGTTTCGAGTCAGGATCAACTTTACACATATAAATATCACTATGACCATATCCGCCTCCTTTATCGCTTACAAAATAAAGGGTTTTCATATCAGGTGAAAAACAGGCTGAACTTTCATGATAGTTTGTATTGATCTCTTTTGGTAAGTTTTTGGGCCTTTGCCATTCTCCTTCTTCAATGTTGCAAATGTAAATATCTCCTCCATTTTTATCACCTTTATAAATCAAAACATAGTTTGCATCTGTTGAAAGTCCGACAATGGCATCATGCGAGTTATCATTAAAAGGTTTTCCGGGATTATAGGGCTTAGTCCAGACATCGCCATCTTTTTGTGTGATGTAAATATCTTCATAATAAACATTATAATCAGGATCAATATCCCCTCCGGTAGTTACGTCACGGCAGGAAGTAAACATCAAGACGGTTTCATCCGCATTAACAATGGGTGAATACTCAGGATATTGGGAATTAACAACATTACCCAGGTTATCTTTAAAAACTCTAACTGGAAACCGCATCAAATCTTTTGCGTCTTCACATTCCCGAATCCGTTTTTTAACCACCGGCCCATATTGAGTGAGTTCATGAGGTGTAAGAGAATGTTTGTACTTAATATAGGTTTCAATTGCTTTGTCGAATTCATAATTGTAATGGTATCCCATTGCAAGCAGATAAAGTAAATTTGCAGCTACTTTAGGATTAAGTTTTTTTGCATGCTCAAGGTAGGGAATGGCTTTGGGTTTTTGCATGGTATGAAGATAGCATTTCCCGATATTATAATTTACCCATGCATTATCAGGATTGAAATCATTGGCTTTGAGAAAAAGTTCAAGTGCATCAGAATATTTTGGAACATCTTCTTCCAACAGTTTTTCTGCATCCTTGAGGTCTCTTTTGATGCCTCTCAACATTTTGTGTTGTTCGTCAGTGAAGTTTTCCTTCTCAAATTCAACATTAACCTGTGCTTGCATGTTCAGGCCAATACATAATACAGCTATGAAATATATGGTTATCTTTTTCATTGTTATTTCTTTTTACAGGTTTTTAAATATTCTTCTGCTTCTTCAATGCCAAGGTAAAGAGCTTTTTCCCAATCTTTGCAGGCTTCTTTATCTTCGCGCAACATTTCTTTTGATATTCCCCTGTTGAGGTAAGCTGCTGCATTGTCGGGGTCAAGTTTAATTGCTTCATCATAATCAGCAACTGCACCGTGGTAATCTTCAAGCTTATGTTTGGCATTACCGCGGTTATTAAAAGCTGCAAAATATTTGGGTTGCATTTCAAGTGCCGTTGTATAATCTTCAATTGCTTTTTTATATTCTTCAATCAGGAAAAAAGCAGTACCCCTGTTGTTATAAGCAATATAATAATCAGGCTTAACTTTTACGGCTGCTGTATAATCCGTAATAGCGCCTTCATAATCGCGAAGTTCTTTTTTAATTCCCCCGAGATTATTAAATGCCATGGCAAGAGAAGGATTAAGGATGGTGGCTTTGAAAAAATCCTGCTGTGCCTCTTCCAGATTGCCCAGCTTCCAGTTGGCACTACCTCTGTCGTTGTATGCATAAGCATAATCATTATTAACGCTGATGGCGCGGGTATAATCGTCTTTTGCATTTTGATACCGTCCGAGCTTGAATTTGGCACCTCCCCGATAATAATAAGCCTGTGGGAAATTCGGATCCACTTTCAGGCATTCAGAAAAATCAGAGATTGCTCCTTCAAGGTCGCCTAACTTATATCTCGACATTCCTCTTCCAAAATAAGAAAGCGCTGTTTTTGCCAAATCAAGACAGGCGTTATAATCCTCCAGTGAACCGGGATAATCACCAAGCTCAAAACGTATTTGAGCTCTGTTGTAAAGGGCTTCATTAAAATCCGGTTTTCTCATGATTGCCGTATTCAGGTTGCGTATGGCTGAATCGAGGAAACCATCATTATAAAATTCAATACTTTGGTTATAAAGAATTTCAGCTTGCTGATCATCTGACTGTAAAGAATCTGCAGGGACTGAGTTGATTTCCTGGCTGAATGACAGTGAGATGGTAAAGTACAGGATAAAACTTAGAATCAGTGTTTTCATGGATTTCGTTGGTTGATTTATTAGATGCTAATTTATAAAAAAACAAGTCAGGTGTGAATAAATTTATAGCATATTCAAAAAGATTTGCGTTTAGATTAATATTTTTCTACTTTTGAGACTGATCAACCAAAATTTATTTAACATGAAAAAAATTTACCCGGTATTAATTACAACACTTTTAGTGTTCGCACTTAATAATGCTTATTCACAGCTTGAGATCAGTGCGTTTACACAAACAGGTTCAGGTTATTCTGTTACTACTGCTACCGATTACCAATGTTTGGGGATTAATCCTGCAAACCTTGGCTGGAAACGTAACTTGCATACCTGGAACATGAGCTTCATCGAAGGTGGATATTCGATCTATTCGGAGCCACTGACCAGAAAACAGGTTAATAAGGATTTAATGGGTGCTGATTCAAAGAAATTCCCCGATTATGGTCCCAACAATTCGGAACGTTTTGAAGCAATTGAAAACTTTACTGATACACGTTTGCTTGGCGATGGTGGCATTACAGCGTTCGGAATATCTTATCAAAAGGAAAACTTCGGTGGGATTGCATTTGCAATCAGGTCAAGAATACACTGGAACAGTAAGTTGAACCCACAAGCAGCAGCATTTTTATTCT
>CAZTAW010000087.1:9189-12933 GCA_964611705.1 uncultured Bacteroidales bacterium | reverse complement strand
TTATTACAGCATGCAGAACTATTGTTTTGCCGATGTTCTGCTTCTCGGCACACGCTATGAAGCGTTGCGGTTTTGGAAACTCCAACTTTTCAAATGGCTACTACCGTTAAAAAAAGCAATTTCCTTAAATTTACCACCTTACCCGCAATGCTTTATGAGCCCGTGTTACCCAACGTATTTCTTCCGTTTCATTACAAATTTACTATAACAACCTGTAAGTCACATAGAATTCAACCACCATGCAGTAAGGTTTTCTTTTACCATTTCATATAAAGTTCTATGGCATTTACACCGGCAGCGGGTTACCGGATTTATATGGCACGCTCCTTTTTGCCTTAACAAACAAGGACTCTGGCCGAAAACTATTTTTGCATTGCTTTTTGCCATCCGGCTAATTGTTTTGAAACATTTTCAACCGATTTATTTATTTGGACAAATTGTTTCAGCCCGATTTGGTGCATATCCTTCATTAATCTAACAAAAAGCCGGATTACTTCTATTCGTTCGCGGGCCTCCTGCAATACATCACTCTTATCTCTACGCACATTTGCCCTGTAAATGAGTGTGAGTAACTCTATTGTCTCCTTCTTCAAACTTTCTCCTAAGGTATATTTATACTCCCTGCTAAAATCCTTTGTAAACTGGAAAACAGCAAGTAATAAATCATAGGTGGCTTTATAAACCGGTAAATCACTAAAGAGCGCCAAAATCAAAAAATTTTTCGACCCCGCCAAAGGCGGGGTATCAAATTGTCAAATTGTCAAATAAATCAAATAAATTAATTATACCGGAGGCAACGAATACTACGACCTCTTCGCTTACTGCTGCCGCTGCTCACGCCCACGTAGCCGCTGCCGTAACCCAGGAAGCGGCTCCAGGCGAAGATAGATGAGCGCTCCGTAGAAGACCACCAGCTGCCGTAATCGCCAATGTAGTAGAATGTCCCACTGCTGCTACGGAAGCCGCCTGGAAGGCCTGAAAATCCGTAATCGTCTGTTCCATAATATGTTCCGTGTTCATGCCATCGAGGATGATCACTTGTATTGCAACCGCCGCCAAGGGGTGAATTCACCTGCCTGCAGGATTTTAGTTCGTTTCCATGTGGTGAACTTGTTCCGCCAATATAATCTGTTAAATCATACCATTCGTCATGGGAAGGCACATGCCAGCCTGTGTGGCAAAGGCCGTTGGGGTCAACTGTAGTCCACCAGTTGTATAGTGCGCCATAGCTATCTTTCCATGTAATATCATTATCGTACCAAACATAAGCACCGGTAGTGAGGTAGCCCCAGGCATAGGCGTCTGTTACATTGGGAATGGAGGTGCCGTTTCGATAGGTTGTGGTTTTCAGATTTTCTTTCATCCAACATTGGTTGCCAATTTGTATGGTGTTATAAGTGTTGCCGTCAATGTCGGTAACCGTGGGAGTTCCCGGGCAGGGATCTCCGGTATAATGAAAGTAATAGGTCTGATCACCCGAGGGGGAACTTGTAATGACTCGTTCCCCTTGATCAGTAAATGAAGTAAATTTAAGCATGTCACCCAGGTCAAATACAAAATTGTTCAGAGCGTTTCCCGATTTATAATCCCCGGCACCGGTTTTTTGTTGCCCGTTGTATTTTAGTTTGCAATATCCTAAAGCATTTGCATTGGATGGGGAATTGAACATTTTTATCGTCCGGCTTTGCCGATCTGCACGGGCAGTGAGAAAATAGAGGCTTTCCCTGCCAGGGTAAAAGGTGAAGGTGTGGTTGCCCTGTTCTAACTGAAAATCTTGATTGATTATCTCCCTGCCTATAACATCGCTGATAGTAATCAGAATATTTTCTTTTTCGGGTAAATTGAGGCTCACTGTTGTTTTGCCTTTCATTGGATTGGGGTAGTTTTGGGAAAGGGAAAAAGAATTGTCATCGAAGGCGAAGTTCTCATTCATGCCTGTGATGTAGTCAAGCACCAAAACGGTATCGGGTGCATAAAGCGTGGTGTCTCCTCCCTGGGTCAGGTTCTCGATCAGGATGCTGTTCAACGGCACATGCTGGGCATTGCTATCGGCGGTGAAGGTTAAAACCATTGTTGGTTTCTGGGCGAAAGCGCCCATGATCATTGCGATCATTAAAACTGTAAGTAAAATTTTTGGTTTCATAATGCATTGAAATAATTGGTTAGAATTCTATAATCATTTTTAAATATTTTATTTGATGTAGGTTTTCTTCATTATGTTGGGTAACTCCCCGCTAAACACCACTACATCATTGTATTCTGATAACCAGGCTTTTGGCCTTTCGTTAAGCGTTTAGCAAAATAAACGTTTAAAAAACGTTTATTTACACATCGCTTGTCTTCAGATATATCACAACATGGTTTAACAGGTCATTTTTCGCCACTAATATAATCAATTCAGGTATATATATCAAATTAAAATAATCATTTCACTGCCTCCAGGTCGTATCAGGTACATTCCAGTATGCATTCTCGTCATCGTCATCATCATCTTCTTCTTCAAATTCCCAGGAATAGCGTTTTCGTTGCGGGCCATGCTTGCGAAAGAAAATGGCGATAAGCATACCGGATAATAATCCCATCAGGTGCGATTCCCAGGAGATACTCCGTTTGGGGAAAAACTCGGGAAATACACCCCAGACCATACTCCCGTAAAGAAATACAACAACCAGGGTAACCGCGAGCAAACGAGAATTTCTTCTGATTATTCCACTCACAAAATGAAATGAGGCCAATCCGTAAACAACACCACTGGCGCCAATATGATAGCTTTCGCGGGCAAATACCCAGACCCACAATCCGGTTATTAACCAAATTAAAACCAACACTTTAATAGCAACATCACGGTAGAAATAAAACAAGAGAAAACTCAAAATAAAAAAGGAAGAGGAATTGGCGATCAGATGTCCGAAATCACCATGTATTAATGGCGAGGTGATAATTCCCAGCAGACCTTTCCATGTTAAGGGGAGCAAACCGTAATTGGAGAAATCAAGCCCGAAAACAAACTCAACCAGTTTTACAATCCAAAGAATAATAACTAATATTGCAGCGATAAAAAGACTTGAGTTAAATTTGCGTTTTTCGTAGCTCATGCTATCATTTAAATCAGATGTATCAAATGCTGTTCCAAATAAAAAATATACAATGAAATCAGTTTCAGCATCTACCCGGCAAAACAGCCTTTTTACCGAAAGGAACCTTTATATAGCCCTTTTCCTGCTTTTATGGATATATATCTGGATGCGGGCCATCTTTACCCAATTGATCCATGATGAAGTGGCTACCTTTTACCGTTATATCAACATTGCCAGTTTCCTCCCCTACTACTCCGAGTGGTCGGCAAATAACCATATCCTCAACTCCCTGCTTTCTTATATTTTCTATTCTTTGTTCGGAAACAATGCCGTTGCGCTACGACTGGCAAATATCCTGTCTTTCCCGCTTTTCTTTTACTTCCTGGTTAAGATCGCCGGGCTACTTAATTCAAAAACGATCCGAATATTGTTCGTTATCATCCTTGCATTTACACATAACTTCCTGGAATTTTTTGCTTTGTCACGGGGCTACGGTCTTTCAATGGCTTTTCTGGCAGGCAGCCTTTGGTTTCTCTTCAAATCGCTCGAAAACCCGAAGCCCAAATTTGTATCCTTAACACTGCTTTACGCCTTTCTGGCATTAACTGCAAATCTGACATTATTAAATACCTGTATTATCATTATCACAATATTGATAATTAAAATC
>CAZTAW010000087.1:0-9179 GCA_964611705.1 uncultured Bacteroidales bacterium | reverse complement strand
GAAAAAGGTATCAAACATAAATTGGATCACAATTTTCTTTCTCGGTATTGTACCCGTTGTTTTTTATGTATTCTACCTGCTCGACCTGAAAGTCAGAGGACAACTGTATTACGGGCTTACAACCGGTTTTTGGGAAGTTTCCGTAAAGACTTTAATAAAAACAATGCTTGATACGGAATCCATCTGGCCGGAAATTTTCACAGGATTTTATCTTATACTAACCCTGAGTTTTTTGATCTATTTCCTGCTAAAGAAATTGCGCATTCATAATTTTTTCAAGGATCAATATCTCTTCGCTTATCTTCTTCTTGGAAATATTTTAGCTGCTTTTCTATTACGCCATCTTTTCGAGGTTAATTACCCGGAAGACAGGACCGGCCTGTATTTTATAGTATTTCTGATCGGCAGCGTTGCATTTATTGCGGACAAGATCAGATCGGAAAAAATATTCAGGTATTCTTTCATTTTGCTGATTCCATTGTTGTTCTTTCCCTGGCATTTTTTAAACCATATGAACCTCACGCATAATTCATTTGAAAATCATAAGATACCGGAAAGATTTTATGAAAAGGTTTATAAGGATTATGAACCCGGTAAAGCCCCGCCTACTATGGGCGGTTATAAAGCCAGACAATTGCGCTGGGCCTATATGAACTATAAACATGGCGGTAAACTCGGTAAAATTCATGGTTCGCTTTATCCATCATGCATTGAGGATTTTCAGATAGGAATTTTATCTGATGTCCCGGTATGGAAAAAATATTATAAGCCTATTGATTATCACTCAATATCAGGGTTTTATTTACTCGAAAGAAAGAAAAAACTCAATCCGTCTACAATCCTCACCTTCGACAGCATTTTCATTGGTAAGACCAATAACGAGTATTATAACTTTTTTGACATTGGATTGGATTCTATTGCAGGCGACACTTTACTGATTGAATTTAACCTGCAATTTGATACAAAAGCCAAACCATTTAAAAGCTGGTTGGTAGCCTCCGTTAAAAAGGAAGATAATGAAGAGATCAGGTATGAGTTTTTTGCGCTGGACTGGTTTCGGAAAAACTGGAAAGGTGAAAGCGGTCATATCCTCAACAATATGATCGTTCCATTGCCGCATGATAGCAAAAGAATGGTTTTTTATTTATGGAATATCCTAAAGGAAGAATACCAAATAACTAATGGCAGTATTATTTTGAAAAAATATTGAAAATAAATCCCGGCCATTGCAACCTTCTAATATCATTTTTGTCATTTATGATAAACCGAAAATTAATCGGAAGAAAATGAAAATAACTGTTAATTTTATAAACAAAATCAAACATCTTATGAAAAGCTTAAAATATTCACTAGTAATTCTTTCTATCATTGGATTTGTGATTTCAGCAAGCGCACAGGAAAATGAAGAAAAAGAAATGAAGTTTTTATTCGGGAAGGGAAATGAAATAAATATTTCAGGTTTTGGAGGCCCTTTTGTAGGTTTCACATCCATGGGTGATAAGTTTGCTGTTACCACAGGTGGAGGAGGTGCCGTTTTGTTCAATCAGAGTTTTTACATCGGTGGCTACGGAGAAGGTGTTGCAACAATACACGAAATTGATTTTACATATATGCCCCATGGAGCAACACATAATACCACTTTAAACAATTTAAAACAAAATTTCGGGCATGGAGGTTTCTGGATCGGTTATATCCATAAATCTCATCAAGCAATCCATTGGGGTATAAGCAGTAAGCTTGGATTTGGATCAGTTACACTGAACGAAGGAACATTCAGGACTGACCGTAACGATGATTTTGCCTGGGACAATGTTTTTATTGCCAATCTGCAAATTGAAGTGGAGATGAATCTGTTGAAATGGTTCAAGATCAACCTGGGGCTTGGCTATCAGTTTGTTACCGGATTCAATAAAGAATACCCTGTATTGGTTGAAGGAAAAACTGATCCTGTTTATAAAAAATATTTCGATTCAAAAGATTTTAACAAACCTATCGGGCACATTACTTTCTGCTTTGGCTGGTTTACTAACTAATTCATAAACATACATAAAATTTTTGGGGAAATGAAAAGGGTAGGATTGTGTATTATTACTGTTATGCTTTTGCCATTTTTTATGATGGCTGAAGGCAAGGATGATGGTACGGACAACCGTAAGACTATCAGTGGCCATATCATCGACAAAAACACCGGAGAAGACCTGATCGGGGCAACTATATATGTTAATGAGATTGGCGGAGGTACAATTACCAATGTTTATGGATTCTTTTCAATAAGCCTTGACCCGGGCTCTTATGAAATTCAGTTTTCCTATGTTGGATACGAACCGATTAGCAAAACTATTGAACTAAAGGAAAATCAGACAATTGATGTCGAGCTTTCACCAAAAAGCGAAGTTCTCGAAGAAGTTGTTGTTAAGGGGGAAGCCAAAAATGCCAATATCACAAAAACGGAAATGAGCGTCACTAAAATCAACACAAGGTCTATTAAGAAGATACCTGCGTTGATGGGTGAAGTTGATATTATCAAGGCCATTCAGTTGCTTCCAGGGGTTCAGGCAACTGCTGAAGGAAGCTCAGGATTTAGTGTCCGTGGCGGTGCTCCCGACCAAAACCTGATCCTGCTTGATGAGGCAACCGTTTATAATGCATCTCATTTGATGGGTTTCTTTTCGGTTTTTAATAATGATGCAATAAAAGACATTAAACTCTACAAGGGAGATATCCCGGCTGCTTATGGTGGCAGGCTTTCTTCTTTACTTGATGTAAGAATGAAAGATGGTAATAACAAAAAGTTCAGTGGTACGGGAGGCATCGGGACAATATCCAGCAGGCTAACTTTGGAAGCCCCGCTTGAAAAAGACAAAGCTTCCTTTATCATTTCAGGGCGTCGTACCTATGCTGATATTTTTCTTAAACTATCCAAGGATGAACAACTAAGAAACAACACCATATATTTTTACGACCTGAATGCAAAAGTCAACTACAAGATCAATGATAATAACAGGGTTTATGTATCAAGCTATTATGGAAAAGATGTTTTCAAAAATGATGATTTCAAAATGGGATGGGGCAATCAAACCCAGACCATCAGGTGGAACCACCTTTTTTCAAAAAGGCTTTTCTCTAATTTTACTTTAATACGAAGCAAATTTGATTACTATCTTGGTGTTCCCGAGGGGGAAGCAAATTCATTTACATGGGAATCCGTTTTACGCGACTACAGTATGCGCGCTGATTTCAGCTATTTCCCAAACTCAAAGAACTCAATCAAAGCAGGTTTTAGCACAACCTACCACGATTTTGAACCGGGGTCGGCATTCGGAACTGGGGAAGAAACCATTTTTACCGAATATATTGTTCCTGAGAACTATGCGCTTGAATCAGGGATTTACCTGAGCAATGAACAAAAAATTGGCCAGTTGCTCACTTTAAAATACGGATTGAGGTTTTCATTGTTTAACAATATCGGTAAAGGAACCATTTACAATTACGACAAAAACTATGAAAAGATTGACTCGACAGTTTACCCGAAAGGTGAATTCTACAATACTTATTATGGCATCGAGCCCCGTTTTGGCCTTACTTACCTTCTGAATGAAAGATCATCCATTAAGGCAAGTTACTCCAGAACAAGGCAATACATACACCTTGCAACAAACTCAACAGCTGGCACACCACTTGACGTATGGTTTCCATCCAGCCCGAATGTAAAACCCCAGATCGCTGACCAGGTAGCACTGGGTTATTTCAAAAATTTTAAGGACAATACAATAGAAGCTTCTGTTGAAGCATATTATAAATTCAATCAGAATGCCATTGATTTTAAAGATCATGCACAACTATTACTCAACCGTGAAATGGAAGGTGAACTCCGGTACGGAGATGCATGGTCGTATGGTGCGGAATTCCTGATCAAGCTTAATTTAACAAAGCTGAACGGTTGGGTAAGTTATACCTGGTCAAGAACATGGCGCGAATTTAAAGACATCAATAACGGCAAAAAATATCCGGCGCCCTATGACAGGCCCAATGATGTTTCAGTTGTTTTGAATTACCAGTTGAGTGAAAGAATAACAATCGGTGCTAACTGGGTCTATATGACAGGTTTACCCGTTAGCTTTCCCACTGGGAGGTTTGAATACGGCAATGTGATTGCCCCGGTTTATTCAGACAGAAATTCATATCGCCTGCCTGACTACCACAGGCTGGATGTTTCTTTCACCCTGAAAGGCAAAGAAAAACCAGGGAAGAAATGGCATGGTGAATGGAATTTATCGATTTATAATGCCTATGGAAGGAAGAATGCATGGGTAATCAATTTCGAATCTGAAGAAAATAATCCGAATGAAAAGTATGCTGAAATGACGTACTTGTTCGGTATTGTTCCTTCGATAACATATAATTTTCACTTTTAAAATCTTTAATAAATCAAGCAATGAAAAAAATAACAGCTTTTATATTATTGATCGTCATCTTTGCAGCTTGCACTGAAAGAATTGACATTAAGCTGGATGACACATATACACGACTGGTTGTGGAAGGCTATATTACAACCGATACGGCGAGCCACTACGTGAGACTCACGAAAACAACAAGTTATTTTTACAGCGAATCACCTCCTACAGTTTCAGGTGCAGAGGTGAGTATTTCAGACGGAGATACTACCTTTCAGCTCGTTGAGAAGGAAAGTGGATATTATTATATTGAACCGCCTGTGGCAGGGGAAATTGGTAAAAATTACACGCTGGATATTATTCTTGCAGAACCTGTCAACGAAAAAACACACTACACCGCATCATCAATGATAAATCCAATCAACAATTTGGATTCAATTGGAGTTGAGTACAATGACAACTGGGAAGTATGGATAGTGAAATGCTATGCATGGGACCCGCCAACAACTGAGTTTTACATGTTCAGAATATTGAAGAATGGTGTATTGATTACCGATTCCATTGATGAAGTTATGGTAACGGATGATATTTTATACAATGGAAGTTATACCAATGGCATTGGTGTTGGCTGGTTGGAGGAAGACCGCCCGGATGAACGCCTTCAGTTGGGCGATACAGTTGAAGTCCTTATGTCGAGCATTACCGAGGATTACACAAATTTTATCTGGAATATTCAGGATGAAACCAGGTATTCAAGTCCCTTATTCGATGGCCCACCTGCAAATATCCCAGGAAATTTAAGCAATGGCGCATTGGGTTATTTTGCGGCATATTCAAATGAAAGGGCTTCAACGATTGTTAACGTTAAAAAGGAATAACATTTCCTCATACTAAACCTCTCCTGGATTGAAAATACAGAGGTTTGGAATTTTTGATTTTGGTTTTTGGGATTTGTTTGGTTTTTGATTCTTGTATATTGTAATTTCAAACATTTATAGAAACTAAAGTAGCTGTAATGAAATTGCAGGGTTTGAACCATTAATCAGATAATAAAAATAACAGCATACGGATTCCCTGCATTCACCTGACATATATTGATCTGTGACCATTCGTAAAATCGGTGTTATCAGTGTGGTATTAAAAATTGAATATTTATTCTACCAAAACACTTGCTTTTTTCCCTATGTTTTCTATTTTTATAACTTAATTCAACACACAGGTCATGAAACTAACAACATTAAATGCCATATCGCCGGTTGATGGCCGTTACCGCAAAGCCACCGAGTCGCTGGCATATTACTTCTCCGAAGCGGCCCTGATCAACTACAGGATATTTGTTGAGATTGAATACTTCATCGCCCTCTGCGAAATACCCCTGCCCCAGCTCAAAAATATTGACCGAGGCAATTTTGAGAAACTCAGGACCATTTCAAAGAACTTCACTTTTGAAGAAGCGAAAGAAGTAAAAAACATTGAAAAGATCACCAATCATGATGTAAAATCAGTTGAGTATTATCTTAAAAAACAATTTGATAAGCTTGGATTACAGCAATACAAAGAGTTTATACACTTCGGATTAACATCGCAGGATCTGAACAATACAGCCTTACCCTATGCATTTAAACTGGCTTTTAATGATGTTTTCCTGCCAATGCTCGAAGAATTGGTAAGTAAGCTTACAAGCAGGTCAAAAGAATGGCTGAAGCAACCCATGCTCGCCAGAACTCACGGACAACCGGCCTCCCCCACTACCATAGGAAAGGAAATTTATGTTTTTGTTGACCGGCTGAAAAAGCAGATCAAATTATTGAAAGCCATACCTTTCACGGCGAAATTCGGAGGGGCAACAGGAAATTTTAATGCCCATCAGGTGGCCTACCCAAATATTGACTGGATTGATTTTGCTGATAATTTCGTAAAAAATCACCTGAAACTCACCCGGCAGAAGGTTACAACCCAGATAGAACATTACGATGATATGGCCGCTATTTTTGACGGCCTCAAAAGAATCAATATCATTTTTATTGATCTTTGCCGTGATATCTGGACATACATCTCTATGGACTATTTCAAACAAAAAATAAAGGAAAAAGAAATCGGTTCATCCACCATGCCGCATAAGATTAATCCCATAGACTTCGAAAATGCAGAAGGGAATTTCGGGGTTGCCAATGCAACCTTCCAACACCTGGCATCCAAAATGCCCATCTCCCGACTGCAGCGCGACCTAACTGACAGCACTGTAATGCGCAATATTGGTGTTCCGATCGCCCATACTATTATTGGGATCAAATCCTTAACACGCGGCCTCGACAAGCTTATCCTCAATAAAAACAAGCTCAATTCCGATCTCGAAAACAACTGGGCTGTCGTTGCCGAAGCCATTCAAACCATACTCAGAAGGGAAAACATCCCAAATCCCTATGAAAAGCTTAAAGAACTTACGCGTAAAAATGAAGTGATCACTCAGGAGATGATCAGGAATTTTATTGGCAAACTGAAAGTTTCGCAGGAAATCAAAGATGAACTGCTTGCCATCACTCCCTCAAATTATTTAGGAATCATAAAAATCTGATGGATATCAATGAAAGTTTGCGGTTTTAGTTTTATCAGAAATGCCATCAAGTTTGATTACCCCATTGTTGAGTCAATACGCTCTGTATTACCTGCCTGCGATACCTTTGTGATCGCTGTCGGCAATTCGGAAGATGACACCCTTGATTTGATCCGCTCCATCAAAAGCAATAAAATAAGGATCATCGAAACCGTATGGGATGAAGAACTTCGTGAAGGCGGACGTGTGCTGGCCCTGGAAACTGACAAAGCCTTCCAGGACATAAGTAATGAATACGACTGGGCTTTTTATATACAGGGAGATGAAGTTCTTCACGAGAAATACCTCCCCGAAGTACAGCAAGCCATGCTCAAATGGAAAAATCATAAAAATGTTGAAGGTTTGCTTTTCAGATACCTTCATTTTTATGGTTCGTATGATTTTGTAGGAGATTCCAGGAAATGGTACCGCCGGGAAGTTAGAATAATCAGGAATAACAAAAGTATTAAATCATACCGTGATGCACAAGGGTTCAGGAAAAACAACAAACCCCTGAAAGTAAAAGCTATTGATGCCTGCATATACCACTATGGCTGGGTGAAATCACCGGAACAGCAGCAAGCCAAACAACAAAATTTCCATAAACTATGGCATGACGATCAATGGATAAAAAACCATGTTTTTGATACCACTGAATTTGACTATGGCAATATTGACAGCCTGAGATATTTCCGGGGTACCCATCCTGACGTAATGAAAGATCGCATTAGGCGCAAAAACTGGTATTTTGATTTTGATCCTACCCGAAAAAACTTTTCCGCGCTCTCCAGTTTTTTGTACTTCATAGAAAAGAAAAGCGGCTGGCGCCCCGGAGAATACAAAAACTTTAAAAAAATATAATGTTTTTATATTAGGAACGTTTTTACAGCACTTTGATATTTTTTCTAATTTTGCCCAAAATCGAATCTATGGATTTTAAAAAAATTTTAGCAATATCAGGAAAACCGGGCTTGTTTAAGATGATCACCGAAACAAAAACCGGTGTTGTTGTTGAATCACTGATTGACGGAAAAAGATTTACAGCCTTTGCTCATCAAAGGATCAGTGCGCTTGAAGAGATCAGTATATTTACCGAAGGTGAAGACATGCCCCTGAAAGATGTCATGAAAGCCATTTACAAAAAACAAAATGGTGAAAAAGCCATCAATCATAAATCATCAGCAGCAGATCTGATTGAATTTTTCACGGATGCCGTCCCTGAATATGATGCCGGGAGGGTTTATACTTCTGATATTAAAAAGATCATTCAATGGTACAATATCCTTCACGATAAAGAAATGCTTGACTTTTCAGAAGAAGAAAAAGCAGAACAAGAAAAAAGCAATAAACCGTCCGAAGATAAAACAGACAAGGAGGATAAAGAGAAAGACAAGAAAGACGAAAACGAAGAAGAAAAATAAATTGAAAGTCCGTCGTTTTTCGGCGGACTTTTTTTAGCTTTATACGCATGAAAAGAATACGGGATTTTAAGGTAAAAGAATATAAATGGTTTAACAACAACAATTACCTTATTGAATTACAATCCGAAGATAACATACCGGAAGTTAAAGCCGGTAATTTTGCCGAGATCAAAATACCCGATGCAAATGATGTCTTTTTGCGCAGGCCGTTTTCAATACTGGATGTAAATCATGACCTTAATTCGCTTACTTTTTATATAAAGATAGCCGGGAAGGGAACCCTGAAATTAGGGCAGTTAACACAAGGACAGGAGGTAAATCTGATCTATCCATTGGGAAATTGCTTCAATACCGGAAATGTACAAAATGCACTGATCATTGGCGGAGGTTCCGGTATTGCACCCTTTCTGTTACTGGCCAAAGAATTAAGTCAAAACGGATCAAAGATTACATTTTTGCTGGGAGGCAGATCAAAACAAGATATATTGCTTACCAAAGCTTTTGAATTGTTTGGAAATGTGCTTATAACAACTGAGGACGGATCACTTGGAGAAAAAGGGCTGGTAACAGAACATTCTGTTTTTAATCCCGGAAATTTTAATTTCGACAAAATATACACTTGCGGACCTGATCCCATGATGAAAGCTGTGGCACGTTTTGCCAAAGAAAAGCAAACCGATTGCGAGGCATCGCTCGAAAACATGATGGGTTGTGGATTTGGCGTTTGTTTGTGCTGTGTAACCGAAACCATTGAAGGCAACAAATGTGTTT
>CAZTAW010000086.1:0-13068 GCA_964611705.1 uncultured Bacteroidales bacterium | reverse complement strand
TACCGGACTCAGTTGCCAATCAGATTGCTGCTGGCGAAGTAATTCAGCGACCGGCATCGGTTGTAAAAGAATTGCTTGAAAATGCCGTTGATGCAGGTGCTGATACTATCAAGCTGATTATCAAAGATGCAGGTAAAACACTGATTCAGGTTACCGATAATGGTTGCGGCATGTCCGAAACCGATGCCCGCATGTGTTTTGAAAGACATGCAACATCAAAAATACGCAATGCTGATGACCTTTTTGCCATTCGGACTATGGGTTTTCGTGGTGAAGCACTTGCTTCGATTGCAGCGATTGCCCACGTTGACATTAAAACAAAGCCAACCGAAGAAGAGCTTGGCATACAAGTTATTATAGAAGGGTCGAAAGCAATTGAACAAAAAACAATAAATAGCCCTGAGGGAACTACTATTGCCGTTAAAAACCTTTTTTATAATGTCCCCGCAAGGCGGAAATTCTTAAAATCGCAAAGTGCTGAGTTCAGACATATCCTGGAAGAATTTAACCGGGTTGCCTTTGTGAATGAAAATATAAGCTTCAGCCTGATACATAACGACAGAACCATTAATCATTTGCCTGTATCCAACCTGCGCCAGCGTATTGTAAATATCATGGGTGAAGGCTATAATGAAAAAATTGTTCCGGTTGAACAAAAAACCGATAAGGTCCACCTTTCCGGTTTTGTTGGGAAACCGCAATATGCAAGAAAAACGAGAGGTGAACAGTATTTCTTTGCTAATAAGCGTTTTATTAAACATCCCTACCTGCACCATTCTGTAGAAAACGCTTTTCAGGAATTACTGCCTTCAAACACATATCCGTCCTACTTTATTTATATTGATGTAGATCCGAAAAATATTGATATCAACATACATCCGACAAAAACAGAAGTGAATTTCCAGGATAACCAGCTTATCTATGCTATACTGAGATCAGCCATTAAACAATCACTCGGAAAGTTCAATGTAACTGCCACCATTGATTTTGATGTGGAGAAAAGTTTTGATGTTGACGAAAGAGACGAAAACAAGCCTATTCGCAATCCTTTTTATAAAGAAGAAACGGATTATAATCCCTTCAAAACGGATAAACCGGGCCGGTACCCGCCTCCTTCGGGACCGGGAAAAAAACAATACGACTGGGAAAAACTATATGATATCAGCAAAGATATCCCTGATGCTGACAAAATGCCTGATGTTACACCACATGACAACAGCAGCGAGAAAGAAAAAATGTTTCGTGAGGATGCTTCCGGACGATTTTTTCATGTACAAAACCGGTACATAATTTCATACATCAAATCGGGATTATTGATCATTGATCAACATAATGCACATTTACGCGTTTTATACGAGAGATTCATGATTCAGCTCGAAAACCGGAAAATGTCAACACAACAGGAACTATTTCCGCAAAACATAAGCTTTTCTCCTGAAAATGCCGCAGTGCTCAAGGAAATACAAAAGGAACTTCAAACACTCGGATTCAGCATCAAAGAATTTGGTAAAAACAGCTATGTTATAGACGGTAGGCCTGCCGACTGCCTCAAAACAGAGGTTAGCGGTTTGCTTGAAAATATCATAGAAAACTATCGAAATAACCTGAGCAATATTAATATTTCGAAAAATATAAACATTGCCCGGTCGCTTGCTGTCAATCTGGCCATCCCACATGGGAAAAAAATGGAACCACAGGAAATGGAAATTCTCGCAGATCAATTGTTTTCATGTAATCTTCCTGAAAAGACACCTTCAGGTAAAACAACGTTTTATATCATTCCCTTTGAGGAACTCGAAAAAAAATTCAAATCATAAAATACAACATAAATAAAAGTAGCTTGTTACTTTTGTATCTCAATTATTAAGAAATATAAAACAAATGAATCAACATTTCAGACCCCAAGGCTTTAGAATACTACCACCGGTAATAAAAAACCTGCTCATTATCAATGGGATATTCTTCCTGGCCACCATTTCTCTAAAAAGTGCTTACAATATTGACCTGGTTGATTATTTAGGGTTGCACTACTGGGCCTCCGATAAATTTGAGCCCTGGCAGTTTATTACCTATATGTTTATGCACAGCACCATGAACATTACCCATCTTTTGTTTAATATGTTTGCCTTGTGGATGTTCGGAAATGCCCTGGAAAATGTATGGGGGTCAAAACGATTTCTTATTTATTATTTTGTTACCGGAATTGGAGCCGCCTTAGTACACTACATTGTGTTTTATTTTGAGATCAGTCCGGTTATTGACAATATAAATAATTTTATCGCTGATTTCCAGCAGGATCCCAGCATCAGCAAATTAAAATCATTTGTTATTTCTGATTTCTACAGATCCATTTATCCTGAGGTAAAGATCCAGCCACAGGCCGTTCTGACCAACTATATGAATACATACGCCAGCGAACCTTTTGCCGCCAATCAATATGCATTGAATTTTTTAGGTACATGCAAGCAAGCATTCCTTAACGGGCCAGTTGTTATTGGGGCTTCAGGCGCGGTTTACGGTATCCTGCTCGCTTTTGGCATGATGTTCCCAAATGCTTTGATATATTTATTTTTCCTTGTCCCTATACGTGCAAAATGGTTTGTCATCATTTTTGGTGCACTCGAATTATATTCGGGCATCGCCAATAATCCGGGAGATAATGTAGCCCACTTTGCACATCTGGGTGGTATGATTTTTGGGTTCTTTATGATCAAATACTGGAAAAAACACTGATTAGCAATGTATCAATATCAGCGCAACCCTTTAGATGAAGTAAAAAATTTCTTTAAAAGAAAAAGCCTGTTATCCAGATTGATCGTGATCAACCTGGCAGTTTTTCTTATCGTAAATATCATTAACCTCTTTTACTGGTTATTTAATGTTCAGTCACCTGTAATGGATCAGTTCGGGGATACTCCGCTGGTTTATTATCTTACGGTTCCCTCCGACTTTAATGCATTGCTGATGCGCCCCTGGAGCATTATCACGTATATGTTTTTGCAGCAAAACTTCTTCCATCTGTTCTTTAATATGTTTGTTCTTTATTTCGGTGGAAGAATTTTTACGGAATATCTAAGCGAGAAAAAGATGCTGGGAACCTATCTCTGGGGAGGTATAACCGGTGCTTTCTTTTTTATGCTGGCTTATAATGTTTTTCCGGTTTTTGAAAGTTATAAAGCTTCTGCTTTTGCATTAGGCGCTTCAGCTTCCGTGTTGGCTATTTTAGTTGCCATTTCTACCTATGTACCAAATTACACAGTGATTTTATTCATTTTCGGAAGAATCAAGCTGAAATACCTTGCTATCGTCCTTGTTATCATTGATCTGTTAAGTATTCAAAGAGGAAACCCGGGTGGACATATTGCCCACCTGGGTGGTGCACTCTGGGGTTTTGTCTCCATTATGCTAATGAAAAGAGGCTATGACATGAATAAATTTTTCGACATATTCAATTTTAAAAAACTATTCAAGCCTTTTCTGAAACCAAAAAGTAGAAAATACAGTAAAAAAGGGTTTACTGCGCAAAGGCCTACTAGCGATGATGAATACAATTACCGCAAAGCCAGGAAGCAGGAGAAAATTGATCAGATACTCGAAAAAATTTCCAAATCAGGTTATGAAAGCCTGACAAAGGAAGAAAAAGAACTCCTTTTTAGCGCAAGCAATAAAGATTAAAGTGAAAACAAAACCCCAAAAAAAAGACTTAGCTTTTTTTGAACGTATTCTACTGATAGCAAACTGGATTGTTTTTGCGTTCCTGTTGCTTTCCTATTCGGCAAGCTTTATCAGTCCTTCCTTTACCTCAATACCAGCCTTGTTTGGGCTTGCCTGGCCATTTCTTTTCCTTGCGAATGTTGTTTTTGTGATCGTTTGGATATTTCTTCGCAGAAAACTGCTATTAATATCCTTGTTTGCCATTTTGGCAGGCTGGACTTACATTGGAAGACATTATCAGCTAAGCAGCTTCGCAAGAAAAACTGTTTCAGTTGATTCATTCAGGGTTTTGTCTTTCAATGCACACAATCTTACCGAAAACAATTTCAAGAAACTCAACAAGCAGCAAAATCTTGTATTTGATTTTATTACAAGACAATCAGCCGATGTAACCTGCATGCAGGAATTCTTTTCCTTTGGAGAAAATTATTACTTCCCCCTTGTATTTTTAAAAGAAGCATTAAAGGCTGATAATTACTATTTTGAGAGCTACTATAATCCTTACCGGGAGAAAATAGTGGGAATGACTGTTTTTAGCAGATTACCCCGATGCGGGCATGGCAAATTGACACATGATTCAACAAGAAACTTTGGAATTTTTGGTGACTATATCTTTCATTATGATACCATCAGGATATACAACATACATCTCGAGTCTCTTTATCTCGGACAAAATGATTATGCCATGATAACAGGATCGGACATTGAATCAATGAAAAACAAAAAAAACCTCAAACAGTATTCTTCAAGGCTGATCTATAAACTTATTAAAGCTTTTGAAAAAAGATCACTTCAGGTTGACATTCTGAAAGACCATATTCAAAATAGTCCCTACCCTGTTGTTATTTGCGGAGATTTTAACGATACACCTTCCTCTTATGCTTATCATCAAATATCAGAAAACCTGAAAGATGCATTCATTGAAAGCGGAAGCGGCCTCGGTAAAACATTCAGCGGAAAACTTCCTTTTATGAGAATTGATTATATTTTACATGATAAATCCCTGAATTCATATGGGTACCAGGCTGCAGAAATAGATATTTCAGATCATTTTCCGGTTTCCTGCTTTATATCATCAAATAATGATTAAGAGAAGACGTTTTATTAGTTTTGTCTAATATTCATCATTACTATTAGTATGGAATTCAGGCTCACATCGGATTATAAACCAACAGGCGATCAACCGGAAGCTATAAAGCAACTGGTTGAAGGAATTCAAAGAAGAGATACTGCACAAACACTCCTGGGCGTTACCGGTTCGGGAAAAACCTTTACCATAGCCAACGTAATGCAGAAAATCAACAGACCTGCCTTGGTGCTCAGCCATAATAAAACCCTGGCTGCGCAACTTTATGGCGAATTCAAGACTTTTTTCCCTGATAATGCAGTTGAGTATTTTGTTTCTTATTATGATTACTATCAGCCCGAGGCTTATATTCCAGTTACCAATACTTACATTGAAAAAGACCTGTCAATCAATGATGAAATAGAAAAGCTGAGATTGAGCGCAACATCTGCATTATTATCAGGAAGAAGAGATGTAATAGTGATTTCTTCGGTTTCTTGTATATACGGTATTGGCAATCCTGATGATTTTTCAAACAATGTTATACATATTGAAAAAGGCGAAGAAGTTAACCGTAACAAATTTTTACATGAGCTGGTCAGTAGCCTGTATTCAAGAAATGACGTGGAATTTACCCGTGGAAAGTTCAGGGTGAAAGGAGATACTGTGGATGTTTTCCCTGCCTATACCGATTTTGCTTACAGGTTCTTTTTCTGGGGTGATGAGATCGAAGACATTGAAATATTCAATCCTGTTACTGGCAAAAAGATGGAAGAAATGGAAAATGCCGTTATTTATCCTGCAAATATATTTATTACTTCACAAGATAAGATGAAATCAGCACTTGATGAAATTCAGGACGACATGGTAAAACAGGCAGCATATTTCAAGAAAAACGGAAAGCATCTTGAAGCAAAACGGCTCGAAGACCGTGTAACATATGATATTGAAATGATGCGTGAGTTAGGATATTGCTCCGGTATTGAAAACTATTCACGATATTTTGATGGGCGAAAACCCGGTAGCAGACCTTTTTGCCTGCTTGATTATTTCCCTGACGATTATTTGCTGGTTATTGACGAAAGCCATGTAACCATCCCTCAGATCAGAGCAATGTACGGAGGTGACCGATCCCGCAAACAAGTATTGGTTGAATATGGGTTCAGGCTTCCTTCTGCCCTGGACAACAGACCTCTGAAATTTGACGAATTTGAAGCAATGATCAACCAGATATTATTTGTTAGCGCCACGCCTGCAGATTATGAATTACAGCAGTCCGAAGGATTTGTGGTGGAGCAATTGATTCGCCCAACAGGTTTGCTTGACCCGGTAATAGAGGTTAAACCCAGCCAAAACCAGATAGATAATCTGCTCGGAGAAATTGAGCAGACTATTAACAATGGAAACCGGGCGTTGGTTACAACCCTTACCAAACGAATGGCAGAAGAACTTACAAAATACCTGTTGGGGTTGAATATCAAATGTCGTTACGTGCACAGCGAAGTGGACACACTGGAAAGGGTTGAGATCATGCGCAACCTGCGGCTCGGAAAATTTGACGTGCTGGTGGGTGTAAACCTCCTGCGCGAAGGACTTGATCTACCTGAGGTTTCACTGGTAGCTATTCTGGATGCTGATAAAGAAGGATTCCTCAGATCAGAAAAATCTCTGACCCAAACTGCCGGTCGTGCAGCCAGAAATATTAACAGCAAAGTCATCATGTATGCTGATACGATTACCCATTCCATGCAAAAAGCAATTGACGAAACCAACCGGCGACGGGAAAAGCAAATTGAATACAACACCCGGTATAACATTATACCCACCCCTATCCATAAGTCCAAAGATTCAATCATGAGCCAGACCAGCGTGGCCGATTCGAGAAAAAAAGAACCTGAAGCCTATGTTGAGAAACCCCATTCCAGTGTTGCTGCTGACCCGGTAGTTCAATATATGAAACCCGAACAGCTAAAAAAACTGGTGGAAGAAAACAAAAAAGAAATGCAAAAGGCTGTTAAGGAACTTGATTTTATCGAAGCAGCCCGTATTAGAGATGAAATTATTACTTTGGAAGGTATTATCAGGAAAAATGAAACCACATAATGCGCGGATAGCATCATAAACAAGCTTATTAACTTTTTAATGTAAATAACTTTCAAAGCTGTAAATAATTTTCATATAAAATTATTTATTTTTGTAGGGATAAAGCATTAACTTTATATTTGTGAATGAAATCATTCACCGTAACATGAGGATTATTAATTAAAAAATTAAATATGAAGAAGAGGATTTTAATCATAGATGATGAACTAAGCATCAGAATGCTTCTCGAAAATTTCCTTAAAAAGGATTATGATGTTGTTACAAAAAACGACGGAATGGAAGGATTAAAATGGATGGAGGAAGGCAATATTCCTGATCTGATCGTTGCAGATATACAGATGCCCAATCTTGATGGCTACGAATTCATAAAAAATGTAAGGGCCAGCGGATATTTCAAAGATATTCCACTCATCATGCTTTCCGGTATTGAAAGCAGTTCTGAGAAGGTTAAATGTCTTAGGCTGGGAGCAAATGATTACATTGTTAAGCCTTTCAACCCTGAAGAATTATCAATCCGAATTGAATTATTACTTGCAAGAAAATAATCCATCCTAATATCAATGGAAAATCCTGCAGTAGAAAAATATAATGTTTTGTATATCGGTGGCGATACCAATGTCATTAATGAACTCAAAAAACAAAACGAACAGTTCAGTGTTTCAGTTGTTGAAAACGGACTGGCCGCTATCAATTTCCTGAATAACAATCCTGATGTAGATGCTATCCTGAGTGAGGACAACCTGCCAGGGATGAATGGCATTGGACTATGCCGAATGATCAGGCAAAAACACATCCTTCCACAAACACCTTTTATCATTATTTCTCACGAAAAAAAATCTGATCTGATACATCAAGCCATGAAGGAAAAAATAGACGACGTCTATTTCACCCCACTTGACCTGAATAAACTCTATATCCGTATTAGTTTTTTAAGGAAGTTTAAAATACAATTCAAGCAATCATACAAAAGCACGGAGCCCGTCAAAGAATATAAAATGCCTTTGATCAAACGGGCATTCGACATTCTTGTTTCAGGAGTTGCACTTATTTTGATTTCTCCCCTTTTGTTGCTCATTACCCTTGCAGTTAAACTTGAATCCAAGGGTCCTGTTTTTTACACTTCAAAAAGAGTGGGAACAGGCTATAAGATATTCGACTTTTATAAATTTCGTTCAATGTATACTGGTGCGGATGCCGAGCTAAAAGAGCTTGAACACCTCAATAAATATGCAGCCAGGAAAGAAGAAAAGGAGGAGGAAAAAAAAGAAAGTATTCAGAAAGAAACCTCACCACAAGAGTGCCCCAGATGCGCCAAACTTGCTGAAGGGGAATATTGCTCTCCAACACTATACACAGGTGGTGAAAAAATATGCGAGTATTGGTATAACAAGCTAAAGAAAGAAAAAGCACAATCAACTTTTGTAAAAATCACAAATGATCCGCGTATAACCAAAGTTGGTAAAATCATCAGGAATACAAGTATTGACGAATTACCCCAGCTTTTCAACGTACTGAAAGGAGATATGTCAATTGTCGGAAACCGGCCGCTGCCACTTTATGAAGCAGAATTGCTTACATCTGACGACTGGAGTGAACGTTTTCTTGGACCAGCCGGAATAACAGGTTTGTGGCAGGTTGAACTCAGAGGTAAAAAAGGAGAAATGTCAGAAGAAGAAAGAAAAGCGCTTGATAATCAATATGCAAGAACATATTCGTTCTGGGGCGATATTAAATTGATATTACGAACCATACCAGCACTGCTGCAAAAAGAGAATGCTTGATCTGATACATACAATCAATATACTCGTTCTTTTAATAAACTACCCCGCCGCAGAGCAGCGGAGTATTAAATGGAATATTAAAAAACGCCCCAGGGGGCGGGGAATTAATCCTCGTCCGCCTCAGGCGGATTAAAGGAAGAAAATCAACTTTGTTTAAAGCATTGTTAAAAACTATTGGATAAAAAATCAGCATCGGGCTACCTGAATTTGAAAAAATGATGTAGCTTGCCTGACTAAATTGATAAATTAAAATTATCGAATTATAAATGAAGGGATTGGTACGCAAATCATATATTCTGCTGTATATTTTGATATTAACAAACTGTTTGGGCATTCATGCACAAAGAATTGACAGCTCACGATATTTTAACCCTATCACTGACGATATTGCCAAAAAACTTCCTCCATTGCAGGCATTGATTGACTCAGCACTGGAAAACTCTCCCCAGATTAAAATTGAAGAACTTACTGCAGATTACAATTATTACGAAGTGAAATCTGCCAGAAATAACTGGTTGCGCAATTTTTATATTGATGCCGAGTTTGATGCCGGAGATTGGTTTTATAAAGACAGAAATGAACAATTTCAGGATTTTGGCTGGTACAGATACCAGTCGAGAAGACTATCTTACTATGGTGGTTTCTCAATAAGATTTCCTTTGGTTGATATATTCGACCGACGCAACCAAATCAATATGAAAAAAAAGCTTATGGAAGTAAGCATGATGAGAAAAGAACAAAGAGTAAGAGAAGTGAGGGAACTTGTTATTACAACATATAACGAATTAATACAACAACAGCGATTACTCAGGATTAGTAATGAATATCAGCAATACGCAAAAGTATATATGCCCATCGCCGAAATGGAGTTCAAGAATGGAGAAATTCCGGCATCTGAGCTGCAAAGATTAAAAGATTATCAAACAAGGGGCGCTATCCAATTCATGGATATTATAAAGGATTTTAATGATGCCTACTGGAGGCTTGAAGAAATAGTGGGAATGAAATTCAATTTGATAAATGTTTTGAGGTAATGGATTTTTATCAGTTTTTCCAACTGTTCAGACGGCATATACTGCTGTTAATCCTGGTGCCATTTGTATTGGCACTTACCGTTTATTTATTTACACGGAACCAGCCCAAAACGTATTCCTCCGAAACCATTATTTATACAGGTATTGCAACAGGCTACTCCATCGAATCAACTGAATCAAGATATCTTGACTATTACGGAACAAATGTACAGTTCGATAACCTTATCAATTTGTTTTTCTCGAGGCACACCATTGAACAAACAGCTATACGGCTTCTGGCGCAGGATCTATGCCTTGAAAACTATAATCCGCAATACATTTCAAAACAACATTTTGATGAGTTGCAAATGCTCGTACCCAAGGAAGTTAAAGACCTGGTAGTTAAGCATGGAAAAATGGGTTTGGAACGTGAACGGGAAGAACAGATCAGGGAATTGCAAACCGAAATTAAATCTCTGGAAAAAGAAATTGCCAGAAAAAAAACACGGGCTGAAAGTACACTTTATGATACCAATCCCAATACATATAACAACAATTCGCAATCTAACGGAATGGATAAAGATGAAAAAGTAGCCCAGGGTGAAGAAGAAGAGCTACCCAGATTTCATACGGTGCAATCAGGTGAAAGTATCTATTCAATTGCTTCAATGTATGGCATTTCTGTTGGTGAGTTAATTGAGGTTAATAACCTGAGCAGCAACAGAATTGAAACAGGACAGATACTGATTGTTGAAAAGCCAGGCTATTCCACACAAAACCAGTATCACACCGTTAAACCGGGCGAAACACTTTACTCCATTTCAAGAAGTTACGGTGTAAGTATAAGCGACCTGAAAAGTATCAATAAATTAAGATCGAACGAACTAACAGTGGGAAGCAGATTGATCATCCGCTCAGGAATACAGGAAGGGAATAACAGCAGAGGTGATTATTCAAAAGAAATATCAAATAATTATTATACCCGCCAACCACAAGAAGATCAATCAACAGCAAAAACCAGCACAGATATTACTACTTATAATATTCCCCGAATGGATAAGACCGGGCTAAGAAAAGATCCGATTGTCCCGCCGGGTGTTGACCCTGCTGATTTCAGGGCAACAGTGAATAACTTCAACGCCTATTATAAATCAAGCGACACAAATTTTATATATGAATTACTTCATTTTGCCCATAAGCATTACAGTATTCGTGCAATTACACAAAACTCCAGGGTAAACCGGATCAACAACAGTGACCTTGTTAAAATCACTTATACTTCTGATGATCCGGGTATCTGCCAGCAAACATTAAAAATTCTGGCCGAAGTATTCATTACTAATTATAAACAGCTCAGGATTAACCAAACAGATGCTGTTGTCAGGTATTTCCAGCAACAAGTTGATTCGGCCAATGCCAAGCTACAGCGTGCAGAAGACAGATTGCTTCAATTCAATAAGAAAAATAATATCATCAACTACTACGAACAAAGCAGATACACTGCTGAACAAAAAGAAGACCTTGACCTATACTATCAAAATGAACAAATCAGGTTAGCTGCTGCAAATGCTGCGTTAAATGAATTGGAAACCAAACTGGCTTCCAAAGATAGTATTTACTTGGCAACTGACGAGTTGCAACGCATTAGACAAAAACTACAAAAGGTTGAAGAAAAAATATTCATCAACGAACTGGATGCAGAAAATGACCCAAGAATTGGTAACAGACTTGAAAAACTAAAATTGGAAGCAAAACAACTTACAGATCAAATGAAGCGTCTCGTTGACAGATATTATATGTATAGCCATTCTCCAGAAGGTATTCCCATTAAAGATCTTTTAACGGAATGGCTTAATAATGTACTTGCATTTGAACAATCCAAAGCGGCATTGCGGGTATTGGAACGAAGAAAAGAAGACTTTAAAGCCGTTTACCAGATCATGGCCCCCCTCGGAGCAATGTTGAAGCGCATCGAACGTGAAATTAATGTTGCAGAAGAATCATACCTTGAATTGCTCAGAAGCCTGAACCTGGCGAAAATGAAGCAGCAAAATCTTGAGATGGCCACAAACATCAAAATAGTGGATGACCCCTTTTTCCCTATTGCTCCACTGCCTTCCAGAACAAAATTGCTCGTACTGGTTGCCGCCATTATTGGTTTTGTGATCGTTGCTTTCCTGATTTTGATACTTGAATATTTTGACACCTCTATCAAATCGCCTGAAAGAGTTAAAAAAGTCACCAAGCTCAAGCTCGCTGGTGCTTACCCCAAATTTGGCCCCGGTACTCAATCACCCGACTTTAAAAATGCCTCGGAACGATTGCTTGAAATTATGATTCAAAATATCAAGCTTGCCATTGGCTATCAATCAATGTATAGCGCTGAAAAACCATACTTTGTTTTGATTTTCAGCACAAAACCAAATGTTGGAAAAACAACAATTTCCACCAACCTGATCAGAAAACTCAGAACATACGGAGAAAAAGTTCTTTATCTAAACTATAGCAAAGAAAACGAAGGAGAAGAAGACGATTTCAACTATGCAATCTATTATAAAATTGATAATAAATTCGTTGAAATTAAGCACATCAAAGATCTGCTGAAAAATAATTACCTCCGCCAGGAAAACTATAAATACGATTATATTTTCCTTGAAATACCAGCCATCATCTATAATTCTTTCCCACTTGATCTGATGGAAACAGTTGATCTTTCTTTGCTTGTCACAGCAGCAAAAGATCACTGGAAAAAAGCAGACCAGGCCGCATTGAACACATTACTGGAAGTATCGCGCGAAAAACCCATGATTATATTAAACCAGGCCGAAGTATACGCATTGGAAGATATAATACATGATATACCGCAACAAAGAGACCGGTCAATTCGTAGAAGACTGAAAAAAATTATTACATATCCATCGAAAGTTAAGATCCGGGTAAAGGTAGATTAATGAAAACCAGTGAAAAAACAATTATTAAACTTACTAAGAAACAGCAATTTTCTTTCCCTTTCAGGTAATCTTGTAGTTGCTGTATTTGGATTCCTGAGCTTTCTGATTCTCGTTCGTACCCTAAATCCTGATCATTTTGGGGAATGGGTGTTGTATATCACGGCAGGAAATTTCATTGAAATGCTTCGTTTTGGCATCACGAGAACGGCTATTATCAGGTTTCTTTCAGGTGCTAAAGAGGAGGAAAGAAAAAACCTGATTGGTTCAAATTGGGTCATTGGCCTGATCGCTACCTCCCTGCTTGCAGCCTTGTTATGGATAATCTTTGCTTTATTTCCGGGCAGTATAGAAAATTCCGGGTTTTCTCTGTTTTTTATATGGTATCCTGTGCTAAGCTTTTTAAATCTTCCATTTAACAATGCCCTCTCTGTTCTTCAGGC
>CAZTAW010000085.1:0-13082 GCA_964611705.1 uncultured Bacteroidales bacterium | reverse complement strand
CGGCATCACCGTCTTCGAAGACGGACGGCCGGACTGGCTGACCGACGACACCTACCGGGACGAGTGGGGCATCGTCTGGCAGGTGCCCGACACCGGCATCCCTTACGTGGTCGAGCATCCCATCACGGAAAGGGTAACGGGTGTTGATCTTGTGAAGGAACAGATTCGCCTTGCACAGGGGGAAACCTTATCCGTCAGTCAGGAAGAACTCCGGCAAAACGGCCATGCCATTGAAATGCGCATTTATGCCGAAAATCCCGACAAGGATTTTATGCCCAGCCCTGGTGTGATTAAACACATTACCGAACCGCTTGGATTTGGTGTAAGACACGACGGTTATGTTTATAAAGGATATAAAATACCGATGTATTACGACCCACTCATCTCCAAGCTGATCGTTTGGGGAAAAACAAGGGAAGAGGCCATTGAAAGGCTGAAACGTGCATTGTATGCTTATAAGATCACCGGGGTGAAAACAACGATCAAGTTTCTTGAAAGAATACTGGATGTACCGGATTTTATCAATGGAACCTACAATACACATTTTATTGAAAACCATAAGGATTTCCTGATGACCCCGCAGAAAAACAAGGGTGACTTTGAACAAATGGCCGTTATTGCTGCTGCTTTTGATTATCTGGATAAAATTGAGAAATGCAAGACAGAAAGGATACATAATACATTGGGCAATAACTGGAAAGATTTTGGCCGCAAGAAAAGCGTATTACGGTATTCACGTTAAAACATAACATGAAAGCTTATGGCACTTGAAATAAAAGTAGATGATAACAATGTTAAGTTAGAAATTCTAAGTAAGAACGGGCAAAATGCTAAAATAAACATTGATGGCAAAATATATGATGTTGATATAGTGATGGTTGAAGAAGGTGTTTATTCCATCATTCATAAAGGAATATCGTATAATGTTGAGCTCATTGAAAACGGCGGTACAAAGAAATACATTGTCAACACCCTTTACAAATCCTATGATATAGAGATCATTGATGCTGAGGCCAAATATCTGAAAAGCAGGAAACGTGCCGAAGGGGATGATCAAATGTCTATTTCATCTTCTATGCCCGGTAAGGTTGTTAAGATACCTGTAAAAGTGGGGGATAAAATCAAGGCGGGAGATACGGTTATCGTTGTCTCGGCCATGAAAATGGAAAGTGAATACAAAGTGAAACAAGACAGGGTGGTTAAAGAAATACTGGTGAAAGAGGGGGATACGGTAGATGGTAACCAGCCACTGGTGGTAATTGAATAATTGGTAAATCAGGCAAATAACTGTTTTATGGAATCATTGGAAGATAAATTTAAAAGGTTTGAAGAAATAAATAAGAAATCGGAGCTGGGTGGCGGAAAAGAGCGCATAGAACGCCAGCACAAAGCAGGACGATTAACAGCACGAGAAAGGGTAAAGCTCCTGCTTGATCCGGGTACTTTTGTTGAGATGGACAAATACGTTACCCATCGTGCCACTGATTTCGATATGTCAAAAAAGAAGATCCTGGGCGATGGGGTTGTAACCGGATACGGAAAAATTGACGGTCGCCTGATTTATGTTTTTGCACAGGATTTTACGGTATTCGGTGGAACCATGAGCCGTGCCAATGCTGATAAGATCGTAAAGGTAATGGACCTTGCCATGAAAATGGGTGCTCCCATTATCGGATTGAATGATTCGGGTGGCGCCAGGATACAGGAAGGCGTTGAAAGCCTTGCCGGTTATGCCGATGTTTTTTACAGGAATACTATGGCTTCGGGGGTAGTACCGCAAATATCCGTTATTTTAGGGCCCTGTGCCGGCGGTGCAGTGTACTCCCCTGCTATTACCGATTTTATTTGTATGGTTGACAAAACCAGCTATATGTTCATTACGGGCCCCGATGTGATCAAAGCCGTTACCCATGAAGCAGTGACCAAAGAAGAACTGGGTGGAGCAAAAACACATAATGCAACCAGTGGTGTGGCCCATTTTATGGCCGGAAATGACGAGCAGGCCATGATGATGATGCGTGAGTTGATGGGTTTTCTACCGGCTAACAATATGGAAGATCCTCCTGTGAAGCCCTGCATGGATGATATTCACAGGGAAGATGAAAAGCTGCAAAGCGTCGTTCCCAACGATCCGAATAAACCATACGACATGCATGAGATCATTGAATCTGTGGTTGATGAACATAACTTTTTCGAAGTACAGCCACATTATGCACAGAACATTATTATAGGTTTTGCACGGATGGCAGGAAAAACGATTGGTATTGTTGCCAATCAGCCGGCACACCTGGCCGGAGTGCTTGATATAGGTTCATCAATAAAAGGTGCAAGGTTTGTACGTTTCTGCGATGCATTTAATATTCCACTGATCACATTTGAAGATGTACCGGGTTTCCTGCCGGGAACGGCACAGGAATTCGGGGGCATTATTAAACATGGGGCAAAACTGTTGTACGCTTTCTCGGAAGCTACTGTTCCCAAAATTACCATTATTACACGTAAAGCTTATGGCGGTGCTTATGATGTGATGTCATCAAAGCATATAGGAGCAGATGTGAACTTTGCCTATCCAACGGCAGAAATTGCCGTGATGGGTCCCGAGGGTGCCGTAAATATTATTTTTAGAGATAAACTCTCGGATAAGGATAAGGTAAAGGCAGTTGAGGATTATAAGAAAACTTTTGCTTCTCCTTATAAAGCTGCCGAATTGGGTTATATTGACGAGATCATTTACCCCAAACAAACACGCTTTAAAATCATCCAGGCCCTGGAAATGACACAAAACAAGAGCAAATCCAACCCTCCGAAGAAGCACGGTAATATGCCCTTGTAGATCATCCTTTTCTGCATGTAAACGCAAAGGTAGTACCTACATCTATGGTGCTTCGTACATTGATGGTCTGGTTGTGGGCTTCGATGATATGTTTAACAATGGCCAGACCTAATCCTGTTCCGCCCTGCTCCCTTGATCTGCCCTTATCGGTGCGGTAAAATCTTTCAAATATTCTCGGGATACTTTCCTTCGGGATACCTTCTCCGTTATCGGTTACTTCTATTAAAATGTTCTCATCCATATCGAAAAAGCTGACTTTTGTCTCCCCGTTGTCATCTTTTCCGTATTTGATGGCGTTGTCAATCAGATTGATCAAGACCTGCCTGATACGCTTTTTATCCGCATAAATCCAAACCGGTTTGTCATCACTTGTTCCGAAGTAGAGGTTGTTTTTACGCTTGCGGGCTTTGATCTCCAGAAAATCAAAAATATCCCTGGTCAGGGCCAGGATATCAAATTTCTGATAATGCAATTCCATGGAACCGGATTCAAGATGGGCAATTTCCTCAAGGTCTTCTACGATGGCGATCATCCTGTTGATGCTTTTTTCTGTTTTCAACAGGTACTGTTTGTTGATCCTGGGGTCTTCAAGACCACCGTCAAGAAGTGTAAGCACATATCCCTGTATGTTGAAGATGGGTGTTTTCAATTCATGTGAAACATTACCCAAAAATTCGCGCCTGTACCTTGCCAGCTCTTTGAGCTGCCGGATCTCTTGTTGTTGTACTTCGCCCCATTCTTGTACTTCCTGATTCACTTTTTCGATCGTATCGGCTTGAATTTCAATATTTTTGCTTGCCCCTTTTGGTACCTTCAGATTATGTATGGTTTTATAGATCAGCTTGATCTTGTTGTAGATAAAACGCTCAAGGGTGAAGCGGTATATCAGGTATGAAAAAGCAAAAAGCAATATATCTATCGCTATAAGCGGGATGATCTTGATCTCAAAAAAAATAAAGCTGAAAAGGAAATAAATTACCGTAAAAAACAAAGTAAGGAAAAGCGCATTATTAAATGCCAGTTTTTTCGGGTCGGTGTTTTTCATAAGTGTTTGTTATCAGGCTTCGTATTTATAGCCAACGCCCTTAACGGTTTTGATATTGTCAATACCGATCTTTTCCCTGATCTTTCTTACGTGTACATCAATAGTACGGTCACCGACAATGACGTTATTACCCCAAACATTAGCGAAAATTTCTTCCCTCGAAAAAACTTTGTTGGGTTTTGAAGTAAGCAGCAGCAACAGCTCAAACTCTTTTTTAGGAAGGGATATGATCTTGCCCTGCTTAATGATCACGTATTTTTCTTTATCAATAGCGAAATCCTTGAATTGTATCAGGTTATCCGCTTTATCTTCTTCTTTGTACCTCCTGAGCAATGCTTTGATCCTGCTTATTAAAACCTTGGGCTTTATGGGTTTTGTGATATAATCGTCAGCGCCAGCCTCAAAACCTGCAATTTGTGAGTAATCTTCGCCCCTGGCAGTCAGGAATACAATGATGGTATTTTTTAGATGAGCTAGCTTTCTGAGTTCCGTACAGGTTTCTATTCCATCCATTTTGGGCATCATTACATCAAGTATAATAAGATGAAAGGTGTTTTCCTTGCTCAGTTCAAGCGCCTGCTCACCAGTGGATGCTGTATATGTCCGGTAGCCTTCTTTCTTCAGGTTATAGCTTAAGAACTCAAGAACATCTTTTTCATCATCAACAATGAGGATTTTGAATTTCTCGTTTCCCATTTGAAGAATATTTTATGAACATGTATTCATTTTCAAGCAAATAAAAATGCAAAATAAATGATTTATCTTTAATTTGGGTATAAAAGTATTAAAAAATGAAGATAATCCTGATGTTTTAATATTTTTACAAAAAAAATCAGTCATGAAAAAATCACTTATTTTTATTTTAATGACCTTCTTCTCTTTTTTAATACATGCACAGGACTTTGAAGGAGGGTTAAATATTGGAATGACCGCAAGCCAGGTAGCCGGTGATGTTAGCTCGGGTTACAACAAAGCAGGTTTGTATGCAGGCGGATTCGTCGGTTATCATTTTGATGAAAAAAATGTAATGTTGATGGAGTTGAATTATATTCAGAAAGGAAGCCGCGAAAACCCGACCGAAGACAATGATTTTATGTCATATAAGCTGAACCTTCATTATGCCGAATTGCCGGTTCTTTATAAATACATCATTAACCGGCATTTTGCGGTTGAGGCCGGTCTGGCTTATAGTTTTTTTATTACCAAAAAGGAAGAATACAATTTTCAGGATGAGGTTGCCGGGAAACCCTTCAACAGAAATAACCTGAGCTTTATCATCGGTTTGTATTATTACATCAACGAACAATTCAGGGTCAATATCCGGTCGAATAATTCTATTCTTCCCATTCGACCGCATACATCAGGAGCTACAAGGTTTTTCAACCAGGGACAGTATAATGATGTGTTGAGTTTAGGGTTACAAATTGTTTTATGAGCTATAAATGCCTGGTAATTTTAATGCATTAGACCATGAAGAAGATAATTCTGTTTTTAACAATACTTTTCCCCGCCTATATCATGGCCCAGCATTGTCCCTGGTGCGGTGTTGTTGTATTGGTCGCTGATATACAATCAGAAAGGCATTCACAAACCATACCCATTTGGTTTGCCCGCAATCAGTACATTCTTTTTTGTAGTGACAAGATTGCGAAAGACAATTACTGGTTGCGAGTAACAGATCCGGATGGTAAAAAAAAAAGGAGGCTATTACAGAACAACAGAAATAGCAATAAAAAAGAAAGATTTTTATCCTTTATGTACCAACTTCAGTAACTGGGACGAAGGTGAAGAAGCCGGCTTTGTACCGGGATTTAAGCCGGTTAAGGTTGTATTGACGGAGGGTAAGTAATCATATCCAAATTCGTTATGCGAAAAAGTGAATAAAACGCTGAAAGAGTTTATGAAAGGTTTTATGCATTTTAGGGATTCTATTGATTTTGCTCAAAAAGTAAGAAAAATATCAATATTAGTATTTCAAAAAATCAATATTTCTTTTCAAACCCTCAAATTGAAGACGTTGTATTGCTGATTTGCCGAAAAGGTTGTTGAATTCTTCTTTTGTAAGATTCTCCCAATTCTGCCGTGTCATTTGAAGTAGTTCAATTTTGGGCTGAAATCGTGATTCTTCAGCAGGTTTTGCAAAGCGATTCCAGGGGCAAATATCCTGACAAATGTCACAGCCAAAAATGCGATTTTCAAATTTGTTTTTCAGTACCTTTGGTAATTCGCTTTTATGTTCGATGGTATGATACGAAAGGCATTTTCTTGAATCAATAATACCGGGCTGAACAATTGCACCGGTTGGGCAGGCATCCATGCATTGGGTGCAATTACCGCAACGGTTCTTTATCGGAGCCTTGTTGTATTCAAGTTCAAGATCGAGTATGATTTCACCGATGAATTGAAAAGAGCCCACCCTGGGATTGATTAAACATGTGTTTTTCCCAATCCACCCCAAACCGCTTTTTTCCGCCCATACTTTATCCATCACCGGGGCGGAGTCAACGAAAACTCTTGCATTTTCAGTTTTTGCTTTGGATTGAATAAAAGCAAGCAAAAGCTTAAGCTTTTCTTTTATAACATGATGATAATCTTCTCCGTAGGCGTATTTCGAAATAATATAGTATGATGTTTCCGGCAAAAGTTTTTCAGGAAAATAATTGTACAAAACCGAAATCACCGACTTGGCGTTTTTGACGAGCTTACGCGGATCGCTTCTTTTTTCGAATTGATTTTTCATGTAATGCATTCCGGCATGCATTTCTTTATCAAGCCATTTCCTAAGTTTTTCGGATTCTTTGTCAAGCTTCTCCGCTCCGGCAATTCCGCATGCAGCGAAACCGATCTTGAAAGCATATTTCTTAATCTGTTCTGAAAGATCCTTCTTATTTTGGATATTTCCAGTCACGTAAAAGTATTTATTCGAAGAGTCTGTTTTGTTTGGGTAATCTGTCAATACCCAGATGCCTGTATGCCATTTCAGTGGCTTCCCTTCCTCTGGGTGTGCGCATCAGGTATCCTTCCTGTATCAGAAATGGTTCGTATACTTCTTCTATTGTTCCGGGCTCTTCACCAACTGCAGTGGCTATGGTGTTGATTCCAACCGGGCCTCCTTTGAATTTCCGGATGATGGTATCCAGTATTCTATTATCCATTTCATCCAGTCCGTTGATGTCAACGTTTAGTGCCTCAAGGGCAAATCTGGAGATTTCAATATCTATTTTCCCGCTTCCCTTGATCTGTGCAAAATCCCTTACGCGTCTCAGCAACAAATTGGCAATACGGGGAGTGCCCCGGCTTCTTCTTGATATTTCGGTAGCTGCATTATTATTAATTTGAACTTTAAGAATACTGGCCGAACGTTTCAGGATTTGTTCCAGGGTTAAAGCATCGTAGTATGACAACCTTGAGTTGATTCCAAATCTTGACCGAAGCGGGGCGGTGAGCAAACCCGACCTTGTTGTTGCACCGATCAGTGTAAAAGGTGAAAGGTTGATCTGTACACTGCGGGCATTGGGGCCTGATTCTATCATGATATCAATGCGGTAGTCTTCCATAGCTGAATAAAGATATTCCTCCACAACCGGACTTAACCTGTGAATTTCATCTATGAAAAGAACATCGTTTTCTTCAAGGTTTGTAAGTAAACCGGCCAGGTCACCCGGTTTATCAAGAACAGGCCCTGAAGAAATCTTTATATTTACTCCGAGCTCATTGGCAATAATATGTGAGAGTGTTGTTTTGCCCAATCCGGGCGGGCCATGAAGAAGAACATGGTCCAGTGATTCGCCCCTTTGCCTGGCTGCTTCGACAAAAACTCTCAGGTTTTCAACCACCTTTAACTGACCCGAAAAATCATCAAAAGAAATAGGACGCAATACCTTTTCAATCTCCTGTTCGGCCTGCGAAAGATTTACTCCCCTTGGATCCAGGTTTTCATTCATAGCATTGAATTTATTACAAATTTAGCAATTCCACCACGAAAATTAAACAGATAATTCATTATTTCATTGAAAGATTTGATAATATATCATAAAATTTAGTAAATTAGCTAAGATTGTAAACAAAAACCTTTTGACTATGAAAACAATAATTGTAGCGATAGATTTCTCAAAGGGTTCCATACATGCGCTTGAATATGCAATCAGATTTGCCAATCATGTAAAGTCTAATATCCATCTGGTTTGGGTTGACAATATCACCACTGATGAAACTGTTTATTCTCATTTTTCAAATGAAGACAAACTTGAACATAAAAAAAGTTTTGAGAAACTGTTCAGGAAATACCGGAGTAAACTCAGTAACGGAAATCTTTCATATTGCATGCGTAGGGGAAAAGTACACATGGAAATAGCAAAAGTAGCAAGCCAAGAAGATGCCGACTTGATTATTGCAGGCACCCATGGAGTTACCGGTTTTGAAGAATACTGGATCGGAAGCAATGCCTATCGCATTGTTACAAGTGCACCATGTCCGGTTATCACCATCAGGAATGATTTCGATTCGGATACCCTGGTCAGTTCAATTGTCTTTCCGATTGACAGCACTGTTGAAACCAGGCAAAAACTACCTTTTACGGCTAATATTGCCAGGATTTTTAACGCGGCTGTACATATTTTAGGATTGTATTCAACAACACTGAAATCGGTTCAGAAGAGAATTGATAGCTATGTTGATAATGCTGCAAAATATTTTGAGGAAAATCAAGTTCATTATAAAGTTAAAAAGTTTAAACCCGACAATATTACACAATCAATTATCAAATACGCTGAAGATAATAATGCCCATCTTATTGCCATTATGACCGAACAGGAGGGTACTACCGGCCATGTTTTTCTTGGCCCGCATGCACAACAATTGATCAATCATTCACCTATACCCATACTTAGTTTAAAATCGAAGGAGATCATAAAATTACAGACGCATTAAAAAGAAAAATGAAAAATTTGCTCATCACCGGAATTATGTTTTTATTGGCTGGCCAGCTTTTCGGACAGGTTACTTCCGAAGGTTTTGTACAGGTTTTTCAAGACCCGCGGATTGATTCACTCGTTGAAATGCACATAAAACTAAATGCTGCTGCCGAATCGGATATGAATAATGATGGTATTACGGGTTATCGCATTCAGATCTTTTTTGATTCAGGCAATAATTCAAAACAACAGGCAACGGATGTGATGGAAGATTTCACAATTAAGTATCCTGAAATCGGTGCCTACATTACTTTTAGGGAACCCTGGTACCGGGTGAGGGTAGGGGATTTCAGAACCAAAATAGAAGCAATTGGGTTTTTGCAAAAAATAAAAGGAAAATATCGTGATGCATTTATCATCAGAGATAAAATAAATTTTCCAGGGAAAAATAATTACTAACAAATATTAATATCATGAAAAAAATATTGGTTGCCATTGATTTCTCGGATTGCTCAATAAATGCCCTTGAACATGCATTAACATTAGCAGATAAGGCAGGAGCAGATATCCACATGGTATGGGTCAAGAAGCCCGAGGCTATTAAAGATGTTTTTGATTTACAGCCTGAAGATATAAATGACGCCGTATCGGAAAAGTTTGAGGAGCTAAAGAAAAAATACCAGCCTGGTTTGGAAAAGGGAAAAATATCCTACCGGATTGTTGAAGGTAAAGTATACAAAGAGATCGTGTTGTCGGCAAAAGAATGGGAAGCAGATCTTATTGTCGCAGGTACGCATGGTTCGTCAGGGTTTGAAGAGTTTTGGATTGGAAGCAATGCATTTAAGATTGTTTCTGCAACCGGGTTACCCGTTATTACAATACGGGGCGGGATTGATATTGAGCGCGACCTTAACAAGATTGTAATGCCTGTTGACAGCACGGTAGAAACAAGACAAAAGGTGCCTGTAACAGCTTTGCTGGCAAGTTATTTCAATGCTGAGATACATGTGCTTGCCTTGCATTCAACCAATGTTGATGCCATTGCTATGCGAGTGGATCAATATGCCAATCAAGCTTTGAAGTATTTGCAGGAGGAAGACATCCGATGCCAACTTATTGAACAGAAAGCTGATAATATTACACGTACAACCATTGAGTATGCCAAATCAATTGATGCCAATCTGATCTCAATCATGACCGAACAGGAAAGAACCATGAGCAACTTATTGCTGGGTACCTATGCGGCACAAATGGTTAATCATTCACCGATTCCGGTATTAAGTGTTCACCCGGAAGCCGTTGAGATACAGTTGGCAAGATAAAAACATGATTTAAATATTAAAGCGAACGGCAATTCAATCCCTTTGAAATGTCTGTTTTAAATTGGCGTCTCCTTTAGGTGACGGTAAACTATATGCAGTATGTTTTCCAGGGCTTTAGCCCCGGATTACTGAATCACAATGGAGTATTTGATAGAAATTTCCCAAAATAAAATCAAATCATTTTCTAATACTCCTCCAGTATACCTCCCGAAAGCCTTAACAATTCAGTATAAGTAGAGATAAGATTATAGATGGCTTCGAGCCTGCCGATTGCAGCATTCAGGTAGATCAATTGAACATCCCTGTAATTGAATGAATTGATGGCCCCGCTTTTGAATTTTTCCCCGGAAATTTTCAGATTAAGTTGAGCGCTTTCTACACTTACAAGCGAAACATCGTACAATTGTTTCCTGATATTATACAGATCAAAATAGTTTTTGAGCTGGTTGCCGAGTGTGTGCTCAATTTCATTAGTGGTTAGCTGGCCTATAACTTCATCTATCTTTGCATTTTGAATGGCACGTTTTACATTGCCGCCATTCGACAGGTTAAAGCTCAGGCTGAAATTTGCATAAAAATCAAGGCTGTTGGTGTAAGCAACATCCATATTTTCATATTTGGTTCTGTAATTGAATTGATCAAAACCGGCATTCAATGAAAGTTTTGGATAAAGGGAGCTTTTTTGATACCGGATTTCTTTCTTTAGTATTTCCTGATTGATGTATTGATTGCGCAGTGTTTTATTGTTGCTCATCATCTTATTCAATAATGTATCAAAAGCTACACTTTCGGTAATAATTTCGAAATCGTCGGTAAGTGTATATTCCTTTCTGGATTTTTCACCCAGCAAAAGCTTCAGGTTTAGTATTGCATTTTTCAGATTTAGCTTTTGTAAAAGATAATTTGAAGAATCACTCAAATATGCATCTTCAGCCTGTAATACATTATAGGTAACCGAACTACCCAGTTTCTTTTTTTCCATTTCGTAGGCATACCGGTCGCCCGAAAGATTTTTTATTTCCTTAAAAACTTTCAGTTTTTCTTGTTCGAGCAATACCTGGTAATAGGCCAGGATTATTCCCTGAACAGTATTCTCAACTATCAGTGAAGCATTTCCTTCTGAAAATTCTTCAAGAAGCGCAAGTTTTTCTTTGCTGATATTTACGGCAAAGCCATCAAATAAAGTCCAGTTCATATTAATATAAGGATTCACAGAGCTTGTGTAATACTTATCCCGCTGGCCGGGTATGGTGCGGCTGTCGGCATTATCATATCTGTTAAATTGATTTAATCCGGCAGTGATCACCGGAAACCTTCCGGCTGTTCCCCATGCATTGTTATTTTTACTAATCTCAAATTCCTGTTTTGAAATTAAAATCTGGTAGTTGTTTTTCATACCTACCCGGATGGCATCAGCAAGACTTAATTCCTGCTGAGCAGATAAACCCCATGATGGGAACAGAAAAACGAAAAATAATAATTGTTTGTAAACCATTTTTAAAAACATCACTCTATTTTTTTAAGCATCAATCAATTCTTCTTTTACTAAATTTTACAACGGGTTCAACTTCTTCACGAAGCGGTTTAGGATTCGGCATTTCCGGTTTCCAGGCTAATCTGTACAAATACGTTGTCCAAAGCCTGATATCATTAAGCACAACAATAAGCACAGGGAAAAACAGCAAAATAAAACCAGTACCAATCATCACCCCATAGGCAAGCGAAACAGCCATTGGGATCAGGAACTGTGCCTGAAAACTTGTTTCCAGAATTATCGGATACAATCCAACTGTTGTTGTAATTGTTGTCAGCACAATAGCTCTGAACCTTGCCAGGCCAGCTTCAAAAGCAGCCTGTGAAACTGTTTTTCCTTCCAGCAGCAATGTGTTATATTTCGAAAGAAATACTACGGCATCATTGATGATCACTCCTGAAAGCGCTACCATACCCCAGGCGCTGAGCATGGATACAGGTATCCCTTCAATACCATGTCCCCAAATGGCGCCTATCCATCCCAATGGGATCATCATTAAAATGATTAGCCCCTGCAGGAATGATTTAAAGTGTATCATGATGATCAGTACGATAATTGAAAACGCAATGATAAAATACCTCTGCAAATCATCTGTTGCTTCAGTACTTGCACGCTGCTGTCCCTGGAATTCAACACTTACACCAGTGTATTTAGCTTTGAGCTGTGGGATGATATCATTTCTTATTTTTTCAAGGATAGGTGGGACCGGTTCATAAGGGTCAACCAGGTCGGCATCAATTCTGATTTCCCGGTAGCCGTTAAAATGTTTGATATTGACAGGTCCTCTTTCAATATGATAATTTGCCAGTTCGGCTAAGGGATATTCTCCCGATGGTGTTTTTATTTTCATGGATTCCATCTGACCGATTGAAATCCTGTCACTCTTGGGATAACGAACCCAAACCCTTACCTCATCTTTACCTACTTGCAGGCGTTGTGCCTGTCCGCCATAAAAACCCTGCCTCACCTGTTTTGTGATTTCATCACGATCTAGGCCGAGGAAATATGCACGTGGTTTCAATTCCAGTCTTACTTCACGTTTTCCCAGGGCATTTGTATTAGTAACATCCTTTAAAGATTCGAAGCTTTTTAATTCCTTTAAAACCAAGTCTTTTGCCAGGGTTAGTTCATCCAGGTTTTTTCCAAGCAAACTCACTGAAACAGGAACACCCCATCTGTTTTGCCCCCCCACTGTGTATTTTTCAGCCTCCGCCATGGGCCCGATCTCATCCTGAATGCGCTGTGCGATCTCATAGCTCGAAATGGGAGCTCCTTCCATATCCCGGAGTTGTACAAAAATATTTCCTGAATGGGCACCGGTTTCCTGCCCGTTAAAGGCATTCCCGATATTTAAGTATGTATAATCAACAAAATTAACAGAGTCGTTTAATTCTTCCATTAATTCGTCATTTACTTTCCAGACCGCATCCTCAAA
>CAZTAW010000084.1:0-13162 GCA_964611705.1 uncultured Bacteroidales bacterium | reverse complement strand
AATGACCAATGACCAATGACTAATGACCAATGACCAATGACTAATGACCAATGACCAATGACTAATGACCAATGACAAATGACCAATGACCAATGACTAATCACAAAATCAACAATTATGAAAAAAACAAGAAACATATTAAACACAGCATTTCTGATAATAGCATTATCCGTAACAGCATTTGCCCAGGGACCCGGCGCTCCTCCACCACCCGATCATGGTACGGAAGGAAACGAAGGACAGGGAGGACGAGCTCCCATTGGCGGTGGTTTGCTTATTCTGCTTGGGCTGGGTAGTATTTACGGTGGTTATAAGGGTTATCAGTACTATCAAAAGAAAAAGAAAAGCTTGCTGGAATAAGCTTTGCAAGCGATAGTATGGCTTTCTGCCATGCTATCGCTATGCTAACAAGAACAATAGTAACGATAGCATCGCCGGGAGCGATACCATCGTATTGCATCTAATCAAGCAAACCGGTTAAAACCTCATAACTCTCCGGGTTGCCCGGTCTCGGCGCTGCGCTGTCTATTACCATGCCATCTTTGTCGTAAATCACATAACGCGGAATATATCTTACATTGAATATCTCATTGCTTTGCCCTCTCACTGCCCCCGACAGCCGGTATTGATCCCCTTCCATCCTGAGTTTCTTGATCATATTGATCCAGCTTGTCGAATCCCTGTCGGTAGAAAGATACACAAAAACAACCTGATCGGTATTAAGCTTTTCCCTGAGTTTTTTGGAATGGGGCATTTCTCTTTTGCAGGGTCCGCACCAGCTAGCCCAGAAATCAAGATAGATCACCTTTCCCTTGTATTTATCAATGATTTCCCGGAATGAAACGTTCTCATATTCGGGTTGATTCAGGTCAATGATGTTGGCATTGGGAGGAATATCACTTTGAAAGAGCTCATTGATTTCGCGGTATTTTGAATTGATCTTTTCAGTTAATTCCTGATCCGTGATATAATCAAATATCATATCCTTGTGATTTTCATACATTTCTGTTCTGAAAGAATTCATTTCCCGCAAAAGATATTTTGCAAGCTGAAGTTGACCATAGGTTTCCGGGAAGTTTTCTTTGATCAGTAAAACATAAACCGAATCTTTGGATTTACCCTCAACAAAGCGCTCATCATGTTTTCGGGTAAGGTGGTAGAAATAATCCTGTAAATAATCATACATTTCCGAAGAAGCTGCACCTTTATCTGTATAATTTATCAGGTCCTCATAAGCCTGCAGAAATTCGTCAGGAAAACTCACAGAATCCGGTTCGTAATTATGTTTTCGCATTTCGGTATAATAATGAACCCGGTACAAATAAGCTTTACTGAACAACATGCTGTTGAGCTGCCAGTTTTTAAAGGCATCGCTGCAGTCATGTTTTTTTATATATTCTTTGTAAAACTCCATCCGGGCCTGATAAAGGCTGTCAATAAAATCCATGCTTTCCCGGGTATTCATTTCCTGAACTTTGCCTGCAGGATTCAGTTTTTCATTGTCTTTGAATTTCAGATAGGTTTGCGCCAGGTAATTATTTGCGCAGCTACCTTTACCCGAATATTTCAAGCTTTCGTCAAATTCTTTGGTGTTTAATGTCATGAACAAGCTGTCGCCGGGATGAAGAAACAGGGCAGTATTTTCATTACCATCGTTAAAAGTAGCTTCTGTTGGTTTATCCAAATCAAAGGATAGTTGAAATTTCCCGTTACTATCCAATGCAGCCGAATGGATGGTATTATCACCGAATTTATCGCTATAATAAACCCAGATGGAATCGTTGCCGGGATTTTCAATCTTTCCTGAAATAATAACTTCTTTTTGGATGTCTTTCTCTCTTTTACATGCAATAACAGCAAACAAGGCAATAGCCAGAATAATGATCAAAGTGTTTTTCATATTGAGGATTTTAAATTTGTGGGCTAAAATAGTAAAATAACGAACATCTTTGATTATCCATTGAATTGATATTGATAATTTTTTGTTACGTATCAATATCAAAAAGCTTAGTGTTGTTTATTGTCTCAAAAAATGATACTTATCCGGAAAACCTCCAGGAGGCTGTATTCCAATTATATGTAATATGGTACATATTGAAAATATAGGTAAATTACCTATACGCAAAATAGGTGATTTACCTATTGATTTTCCTACATAATTGTTATAAATTTGTGGCGTGAAGTTGCAATGGCTTGTTAAACTATTCAATTATGAAAACGATTAGACCTTTATTGACATTATTGATTATTTTGTTTTATTCAATAGATGTGAATGCTCAGAACAATGCACTTGATTTTGATGCTTCGGATGATTATGTTCAGATCCCGGATTTATCAGAAACAACAAATGGTACTATTGAAATGTGGATTTTGCCTGATGCTACCGGAGCAGAAAATCCGGTTTTCGGGAATGGGGATGATGAAGCGCTATCACTTGCCCTCAGAGTTACTGACGACTATCGTATACAATTTTCGGCCAAATATGGAACAAACTGGGTAGAAGTAATCAGTGATGCTGCCGCTATTTCAACCACCCATTGGACCCATATTGCAGCTACCTGGGAGAATGCAATCGAAGCCAGTGTTTACGTGAACGGTGTTTTACATTCAAATCCAAGCTTTGGAACATTGACCTCTGCAACGGGGAACTGGGATATAGGAGGTTCGACCATTTCAGGTGCTATGGATTACTTTGCGGGTAAAATTGATGAGGTTAGGATTTGGGATGATGTCCGAACTACTGATGAGATCAGACAAAATATGTTTGCGGAACTTTCCGATCCCGGATCAGAAGGAAATCTTGTAGCCTATTATAAGTTAAATGAAACCAACAATGCCACCACCGCAGTAGATTCAAAAAGCACAAATAATAATGGTACTTTAACAGGTTACGGAAGCCAATCGGGTTTCTGGCAAACTTCACCCGCCTTTTTCGGCCCGAAAAACTGCCTCGATTTTGATGGAAGTGATGAATATGTTAGTTTAACCAATTCGGCTCTTTTAAAACCAGAAAATGGATTGACATTAGAATGCTGGATCAAGCCTGATAACTGGAGTTCATCACAACAACAGAACTTTGCCGGAAACACACACAATGGGGGTTATAATTTTGCATTAGGATATCCAAGCGCATCACATATTGGATTTGCGGTACATTCAGGAGGAAATTATCAAAGAGTTGATGCAGATTTAACCGGATACACCGGATGGCACCATGTAGCAGGAACATTCGACGGGCAGTATGTTCGTTTGTATGTTGACGGGGAAATGAAAGACGAACAGGATCTGGGGTCATCCGGAAATACAATAACTTATGATAATGACAATTGCACCATATTAGGTGAAGAAGCAGGGGAAGGTTGCATACCGGGAGGTTATAATTATGCTGGTATGATGGATGAAGTCAGGTTTTGGGATGTTGCCCGCACTTATCAGCAAATACAAGAAAACATGTGTAAGAACTTAAGAGGCAACGAAAGCGGACTGATAGCCTATTATAATTTTGATAATGCATCAGAAGAAACTTTGCAGGATTTCTCTCCCAATAAAATTGACGGAACCCTGTACAACATGGAGAATGCCGACTGGGTTTCTTCATCTGCTTACAATACATGGCTGAATACAACATCCACTGATTGGTCTGCAGCCTCAAATTGGAGCATGGGTAGTGTTCCTTCAGCCTCATCACCTTATGATAATGTTGGCATATACACCTATGGTGGTAGCAGCACAGTGCCGGCTATTGACGATGATAACATATTTGCTGAGAACCTGGTAATAGGAGATGACCTGGAAATATCCAACACAACAGGAACCCATGTTATTCATGGATCTGTTTTCAATATTGGGAATACGACTCTCAAAAGTAATACAGATACAGAGATTACAGGTTCTTTATACTTTGTATTCGGATCATCCTTGGACATTGAACCCACAGCATCATTATCAGTTGATAAAAATCTTAAAGTAGATTTCTTGCTGAGCAGTGGTAATTTAACAATTGAAAGCGATGCAAACGGTACAGGATCACTGATTATTGGTGGGTCAAGTGATGGAGATGTAACAATACAAAGATATATTGCCGGAGCTAACTGGGATGACTGGCAAGACGGATGGCATTTTCTTTCTTCACCGGTTCCCGACCATGCCATTTCAGGCGCTTTTACCGTAACTCCCGAAAGCGATTATGATTTTTATACCTGGAGTGAACCGGATAATTTATGGGTAAATTTTAAAGATGGGACAGACCCTACCTTTCTTGAGGCAAACGGAAGCAATAATTTTAAATTGGGTTATGGTTATTTGGTAGCTTATAATGATAATCAAAATATGGAGTTCAATGGAGAGATTAATGTTGACGATGTTGAAATTACAGGCCTTACAATCAGCGGTAGGAAAGATACTTATTATAGCTGGCACTTACTGGGTAACCCTTTTGCATCCGCTTTAACTTGGAATTCAAACTGGCCAAGGGAGAATATTGCAGGCGTTGCTCAAATCTGGAATGAATCAGGAAAAAGTTATTCAGGATTAAATTCAGATGCTGGAGCTGTGATCCCTTCAGCAAATGGTTTTATGGTCCAGGCTGTTGATGGAACAGGTTCACTTACTATTCCTGCATCCGAATGTACGCATAGTGATCAGGCCTTTTATAAATCAACAGCATATCCATATATTATTTTAAGGGCTCATAATATTGACAAGCCATCTTTCCAGGAAACACAAATCAGGTTTAATCCAAAATCAAGCATTAATTACGATCTTGAATATGATAGTGATTTTCTTTCGGGTTATGCCCCTTTGTTTTACTCCAAGCTACAAGACAGGCCAATGGCTGTAAACAGCATGCCTGACCTTACAGAGAGTACAAGCATACCTTTGATTTTCATTAAAAATGAAGGAATGAATTTCAAGATTGAGGCTTTTATCATTGAGGAAATTGGAATGGATATTTGGTTGTATGATCAAAAGTTGAATATTGATCACAATCTATCAGATGATCCAAATTATATCTTTACTTCTTTCGAAGATGATCAACCGGATAGATTTCTGCTTCACTTCTCTCCATTAGGAACAGAGGAACAAAAAACAAATTCAATCAATATTAGTATATGGACAACAAACGCAGACATCAACCTGTACAATCCTGATCAACAAAAAGGTACAATCAAAATATTCAACATGTACGGACAGCAGATCATGCAAACAAAGTTGAATGGAAGCAAGCAACAGCAGATCAATATAGAAATACCTGCTGCTTATTATCTGGTAAGTGTGGTAACTGATAAAGGCTTAATCAGCTCTAAAATCTTTGTTTATTAAAAACTTAACAATCGAACAATCAAACAATTGAACAATAAAACAATTGAACAATGAAACAATCAAACAATCAAACATGATAATCATCGGAAAATCAGTGGAAAAAATGAAAAAACAAATCGTAACCATAACATTGATCATCAGTTTATTATTCCCGCTAAGTTTATTCAGCCAGGATGTACCCCCACCACCACCGGGCGGAGGTCATGGACAAACAGGCAACCAGCAGGGTGGCCGCGCCCCCATCGGTGGAGGTTTGCTGATTTTACTTGGTCTTGGTGGTATCTACGGTGGATATAAAGCTTACAAAATATACAGAAAAAAGAGCAAGAGTTTGTTAGACTGATACCATTTCCTGCAACATCAATTCGGATGAATCTTTTTACGGTGTATTAACCCCGACTTAGAAAAGCTTGCAATTTGAAAACGAAGTGAATCAATTCCGATAATCGGGATAGCTTTTCTTAGTCGTCAGGATAATTCAGCGTGTCACCTTTTAGGTTTAGGAATTATCCGGGTAAAAATGACAGATTTCTTGCTGCTATTTATCAGCTTTTAATATATTTGTTAGCAGATGAATTTTTGTTAACCATGCCTGTTCGGTTGAAAAATAAAATGTTGTTTTGTTCTTTTCTGCTTTCAGCCGTATTTCATTTATCTGCAAGCAACCTGCCGGACAGTTTATTCCAAAAAGAAACAAAAGGTGATACTTACGTTGTAAACACCGAACAATTAATATCCCAATCTCAGTTGGATTACAATCTTTCCTTTGATTCAACAATATCACTGATTGAACAATTCAAAAACAACGGACAACTACTTTACAATAATCAAAACTACGACCAGGCTGTGGAGCTGTTTCTGAAAGCACTAAGCATGATTGATGAACTTAACCTAAGCATAACATCCGGGCAAAGTACCCGGTATAACAGGATGCTATCCCTCTCGGCACGCATTAAAGCCATGATTGCCAATGTTTATGCCGACCTTCACAATCATAAAGTTGCACTTGAGTATTATCTCAGTTCTTATGATGATTATAAACGCCTGAACGATACAACGGGAATACAACAATCATTAAACGGAATAGGGCTTACCTTAAATTATATGCAAAAAACCAACGAGGCCCTTGAAGTGTTTGACACCCTGCTAACAATCGCTCTGAGAAGTAACGACAGCAGTTTTATCGCAAACACTTATAATAACAGGGGATTGGTGTTGGTTGAGATGGGCGCTTTCTATACGGCGCTTGTAAATTTTAACAGGGCGCTTGATTTCTATAAAAATCTTGGAGATAAAAAACGCATGGCTGTTTGCTATATGAATTTAGGCTATGTACAAGGCAGGTTAGGAGATTTCGACAGCATTCCTGTTTATTATAACAAATCGCTGGATATGTTAAGACAAATTAAAGACGAAAAGGGTATTGTTAAAGTACAAATTGACCTGGCTCAGTATTATTTCATGGTTGACCGGTTGAGAACCTCAAAAGAATATCTGGACTCGGCTTTCACCTTAGCCAGGAAACATGGATTCAAAGAATTTATGATTAATATAAATTATTATTATTCCGAAATATTTGCAAAAAGTGGTGATTTTAAAAATGCTTATTTGTATCAGCAGGAATATGTTAGTAAAAGAGACAGCCTTTACAGGGCCGGCAATGAAAAAATTACTTCCTTGCGTGTTGAGTACGAAACAGAAAAACGTGACAGAATTAACCGCTTACTGAAGCAGGACAATAAAATCAAAGAACTAATGATCAACAGGAAGCAAAACCTGCAGTTTTTTTTGATCATCCTTATTTTATTATTGATTGGAATTGCGTTTTTGATTTATAGCCGTTATCGCTTAAAGATCCGTATATCAAAACAATTGCAACAACAAAAACATCAACTTGAGGTAGCCAATGCTACAAAAGACAGGTTTTTTTCGATTATAGCGCATGACCTGAAAAATCCGATATCGGCTGCACGATCATTTGCCGAAATGCTGTCTGCAAGATACCATAACCTATCCGACGAAAAACGTATCAGCATGACACAAAACATTAAAAAATCAACCGACCTTACCTATTCCTTGCTTGAGAATCTATTAAACTGGGCGATGAGTCAGACCGGACGATTAAAATACAATCCTTGTGAAATCAATCTTAAAGCAATGGTTGAAGAAACAAGCCAGGTTTTAATGATGCAGGCCGGTAATAAAAATGTTTCTGTTGAAATTGACATACCTGATGATATTATTGTTTTGGCTGACCGGGACCTGTTGCTGGCTGTGATCCGGAATCTTGTTTCCAATGCAATAAAATTTTCGGAAGCAGGCGGCAAGGTTCAAATCAAAGCAATACGAAAAAGTAATCAGGTAATTGTTTCCGTTAAAGATGACGGAATTGGTATCTCAGCCGAAGACCAGAAAAAGCTCTTCCGCATTGACTGCAATACATCCTCAATTGGCCGGTCGAAAGAAAAAGGAACCGGCCTGGGTTTGATCCTATGCAAAGATTTTGTTGAAAAAAACGGGGGAAAAATATGGTTGGAAAGTTCAGCGGGTAAAGGAAGTATTTTTAACTTTACGTTGAACTTAGCAGACAAGCATGAAACAAATTAAGGTTTTTATTGTTGATGATCATGAAATTGTAAGAGATGGAATTAAAGCAATTTTAATGTTCAGCCAGGAAATTAAAATTGTTGGAGAAGCTGCGGATTCATCAGATCTTTTTAAAGCACTGAAAACCAACTTGCCTGATATTGTTTTACTCGATATAGCTTTACCCGGTTTGTCAGGTATAGAAATAGCCGGAAAATTGCGCAAGGAGTATCCCCGCGTAAAAATCATTATGCTTACTGCTGCGCCTTCTCAGCTTGATATAGTTAATGCTGTTGAACTTGGCATAGAAGGCTTTATCTTAAAGGATGCGGGAAGAGAAACCCTGCTACAGGCAATCAAAAAGGTAAATGCCGGAGAGAATTATTTCTCTGATCATATCACAAGGGTTGCGGTAAATGAAATGCTTGACAAAAAACGAAATAAACCGGTAAAGAACAGCAGTTTTTCCTTTTCCAAACGGGAAATGGAAATTATCAAATGCATTGCTCAGGGTTTGTCGCATAAACAAATGGCAGCTTCATTAAATATCAGTAAAAGAACAGCCGATACACATGTAAATAATATTATGCGCAAATCAGGTTTTCATTCAAAAGCTGATATTATTAAATATGCCATTGCAAACGAAATTATAAAGCTTTAAACCAGTAACTGAACAACACCGGATAAACATATAGAATTCTCCTGAATGAAATCAAAACAGTTTCTTTAGCCTCATTATTTCAATAAAAAAATACGTATTTATACTTAAACCAATCTCATAAATTCAGCATTATTGCTTATTGACCCCTGTTGCATACAAAATTAGCTTTGTGTTATTAAATTATCAACTTAAATTTAACTTTTGCGTTATGAAATACCATTTGTTCTCAGGAGATATTTACTCCTTAAGTGTATTTAAACCCTTGTTTTTGCTCATTGCATTTATAATGTTAACCTTATTAATGAAGGGGCAGAGCGGTCCCGGAGGTGTCGGGCACAGGGATACGGAAGACATGCTTGTTCTTTGGTTAGAAGCTGGTGAAGGCATTACAAAAGATGTTGGTGATAATGTTACCCAATGGGATGATCTTAGCGGTTATAGCAATAATGCCACTTCCACGGGAGACGACAGGCCTTTATATGTTTCTTCGGCAATTAATGGCCTGCCCGGAATTTCATTTTCCAATGATCAGATGACCATTCCGGGCGATGAAAGTCTTCAACCAGATTATATTACAATATTTGCTGTTCTGGTAAGAGACTATACCACCGGATGGGGTGATATAATCTCACGACCTTATTATAATTACAACAAATGGAGTTCTCCCTACACATCATATACCCTGAATTCATGCAATAGCCATGGTACCAAAAGATCGGAAGTACGACCTTTTTCACAGGTTGCTGTTGGAGGCAGCCAGGTAGCCAACTGGAATCCGCCTCATGACGAAGTTCCCAATGGAACTCCTTACCTTCACGCAATGGAGTACACAGGAAGTGGAATGGGTTCCTATTTAAACAATGCATCCATTCCTGGCTACTCCGCATGGATAGCACATAGCGGTGTACTCGACTATGATGGTAGTATTGCTGATGTGTCAATAGGCACAAGAAGTTCTTATCTGGTGAGTAATCCACCTAACGATCATTTTTTGAAGGGCAAAATATCAGAACTGATCATTTACGATATTGCTATTAATGAGGCTGCTCACATTATTGTAGCAAATGCTCTGTCAGCAAAATACGACATCGAAATCGGCTGGGATGTTTATGCGGAGGAGACTGGCTTTACTACTGATGTTTTGGGAATTGGCAGAGATGACGACGAACAGCACCTGAGTGCGGAAGCCGGTTCACTCAAAATTGAAACCACTTCATTTACAACCAACACAAGCTATGTTTTTGCCGGGCATAATAACTTATCACTTGACCGCACAACAACAAATATTCCGGTATCCTATAACAGCCGGATGAACAGAATCTGGTATGTTGCATCAACTGGTACCAAACCCGCAACAATAACAATAACCTTTATCCTGGAAAATAAACCGGGCAGTGATCAAAACAATTATGGGTTGCTGTATTCGACAAACAGCGATATGTCATCCCCATTAGAAATAACAAAGGCCGGTTCCGTTGACCAGAACGAAAACGAAGTGTCTTTTACCGTTACTTCTGCGGAACTGGACAACGGCTTTTATACCCTGGGAAGTTTAAAAAATCACTGGACAGGTGCCTCGGGAAATGATTGGAACAGTTCGGATAACTGGGAAAAAGGCGCTATATCTGGTGCAGATGATGATGTGTACATTGTTAATACTGCTACCTCACCTCAGATCAATTCGCCGGTATCAAGCCCTGCCCTGTGTAATGATCTCTTTGTTGAATCGGGTGCAACACTCACTGTAAACGCTGCTTCCGCAATTACAATTGGTGATGAATTTACAAACAACGGCACAGTGATTGTCGAATCGGATGACGGAGGTACCGGTTCAATGATTGTTGAGGGAACGGCAAACGGTGAAGTTGATTTCGAAAGGTATCTTGATGAAACAGATAAAGCTGATGCCTGGCACTATGTTTCATCCCCGGTTTCAGGACAGGCACTGAACAATACCTGGATGTCAGCAAACTCAATTGCCCAGGCAGGTACACAGTATCAGTTTTACCGCTGGGATGAAGATACGGATTACTGGATATATTTTGATTATACAGGAACAGAACCCGAGAACTTCGCAGATGATGAGTTTGTTGCGGCGCGGGGATATGCCCTTACCAGGAATGGTGCAGGAGATGTAAGTTTTACAGGTGATGTCAGAACCCAGGATATGAATTACAGTGTTTCTTTTACAGAAAGCAAAGGAAAAGGCTGGAACTTATGCGGTAATCCTTTTTCTGCATCAATCGGAATAACGGATGATGCCTTAACAACAGCTAAGTTTTTAAATGATAATGCAGCCCTGCTGGATGATAACTGGGAAGCCATTTTTGTATGGGATGAGCAATCAGATTATACGTATGGCCGCAATGATTACAAAATAATAAGTAACAGTGCAATAGTTGGTTATACCCAAATAGAACAGGATTATGTACAACCCGGTCAGGCTTTTATGGTGAAAGTTATATCAAATGGCAATTTGCAGTTTACAGAAGACATGCAAGCCCACGCTTCCGGTAGTTTTTTCAAAGAAAAGCAAGCATGGCCCTCAGTTGAGTTGCTTGTGGAAGGAAACGGACTGAGCAATACAACAGCCATAGGTTTCCATAAAGATATGACCGAAGGCCTTGATCCTTCCTATGATGTCGGTAAACTGAAAGGAAACCCCGATATTGCATTGTACACCCGACTGGTTGAAGACAATGGGGTGGATTTTGCTTTGCAGGCCCTTCCCTTATTTGAAGAAGAATATTCTGTTCCCGTGGGCATTGATTTAAGCCAAACAGGTGAATATACCTTTGAAGTGATCGGAATGAAATTAATACCTGATGAAGTAAATGTTTATTTTGAAGATAAACAAACTGCTACAATTGTAAATCTTAAAAACACCAGTAAATATTCCTGTATGCTAAACCAGGCCGGAAACATAACAGAACGCTTCATGTTACATTTTACCCTTACTCCTTTTAATACCGATGAGATCAATGCAAATGCTAAAAAAATTATGGTGTGGTCTACGAACAATACGATCAATCTGTACAATCCTGACCAACTCATAGGAACAATTAAAATATTTAACCTCTACGGGCAGCAGATCATGCAAGCCAGGCTGAATGGAAACGAGCAACAGCAGATTGCTATCGAAGTTCCTGCTGCTTATTATTTGGTAAATGTGATCAGCAAAAAAAGTGTGTTCAGCAAAAAAGTTTTCGTTCATTAATGGAATTACATAAAGAATCACCAGTGTCCGGTAAATTTTTGGAGATTCCTCGCTTCGCTCGGAATCCCGTGGCGTTTATTCGGACAGCAATGATAAAGAAAAAACATCCCAATAAAAATCGGGAGAACAATCAAACAATCAAACAATCGAAAAGATGAAAAAACAAATCATAACCATAACATTGATCATCAGCTTATTATTACCGCTAAGTTTATTCAGTCAGGATGTGCCTCCGCCTCCGCCACCTGATCATGGTTCGGAAGGTAATCAGAAAGGCGGTCGCGCCCCGGTAGGCGGAGGATTGCTGATCCTGCTCGGGTTGGGAAGTGTTTACGGAGGTTACAAAGGATACCGGTACTATCAGAAAAAAAAGAAAAGTTTGCTGGATTAATAAATATTACTTATGCAATTCTGACTTTTAATCCGCCTGAGGCTGACAAGGGTTAATTCCCCGCCCCTTGGGGCGTTTTTAAATATTCCATTTAATACCCCGCTGCTCTGCGGCGGGGTAGTTTATTTTTCTTGAATTTATCTTGATTGAATCATTATATTTGGGGTAAAATTTCCCCCAATGAAAAAAATTGCATTTGTTTTAGCGATATTCATTGTATTCGTACCTTTAATCACTCAAGTTAATGGTGCTGTATTTCATCTAAAATTTTTTAAAGGAAGCATCCAGCAACATTTTATCAAAGTTGATAATGATAAATCGGAGACCCTTGACAGCCTGCTTGAATCGGTAAAGGGTTATCGCGTAGAAGATAAAATTTCTGCCCTCATGGAGCTCAGCAGGGAATACAGCCTGACCGATCCCAATCTCAGTCTCAGCCTGGCTACGAAAGCCCACGAAATTGCTGCTGAAACCGGCGATCTCTTGCAGATATCAAAAACTCTTAACGGACTGTTTATCATCAATTATTACCTGGGAAATAATAAAACTGCCCTGGAATATTTACATGAGGGCATGGAATTTATTCAAAACATACTCGTGAAATACCCCGACAGCACTGAATTTCAGGACAGGTTCTCTGCATTGTACAATAACGCGGGAAACCTTTACCAATCGATGGGGGAAATGGAGAAGTCGCTTGAAATGTTTCAAAACTGCCTGCGGATACTCGGAGGTCAACGCCAAAAATCCCCTGAAAACAAATCTTATGAGATGTCTTATATCAAGACATTGAACAACCTCGTCATACTTTACTGGGATATGGGTGAAATTGAGAAAGCAAAAAGCTATCTCAAAGAAGCACTTAATTTAAGTAATAAAGGAAAGAATCCCGAAATGATGTATCATTCATTAAATAATCTGGGTTTGATTCAATTAAAAGAAAATGACTATGAAGAAGCATTAAATACCTTCCTGGAAATAAAGC
>CAZTAW010000083.1:0-13188 GCA_964611705.1 uncultured Bacteroidales bacterium | reverse complement strand
TAACAGAATCCATCAACTTTATTTTTTTCTGTAAGGTTTATGCATTTCAACAGATAAGTATCAGTGAAATCATTGATTAATATCAGGCTGGATGCTGAAAAAGGAGAAAGTGATAAAATTGCAGAAAAGCTTGATAACTTTACCGGGGATTTTTTAATTATCCTCAACAATTTCGTAAATTAGGCGATAATGCAAATATCAACAAAAGAACTTTCCGAATTTATACATCAAAACGATGGGTTTCTCATTGATGTACGTCCGGTTGAAGCATACAATGGCTGGCGTCTTAATAACGAAAAACGCAGCGGGCATATTAAAAGTGCCAAAAGCCTGCCCCTAAAATGGACCCAATATCTCGACTGGATTGAAATTGTAAGATCAAAGGGTATTCACCCTGAAAACAAAATTGTACTATACGGTTATGACAAAAAGGATGCTAATATAGTGGCTGATTTCTTTAAAAAAGCCGGGTATCAGGATGTTTTTATTTACACTGAATTTATCGAAGAATGGTCGGCTGATCCTGATCTCCCGATGGAAAAACTTAAAAGGTATCAGCAACTTGTCTCAGCGGAATGGGTAAATGAATTAATCAATGGAAAAAAACCACTACACTATGATAACAACAAATATGTGATAGTGCACGCTCATTACCGCAACCGGGATGCATATTTGAGCGGGCATATTCCCGGGGCCATTGATATGGATACCCTTGCGCTGGAATCCCCTGAAACCTGGAACCGCCGTTCACCGGAAGAATTGAAAATGGCTTTGGAACAACATGGTATCGCATCGGATACAACAGTAATCCTTTATGGAAAATTTTTATCTCCGGATAATAATGATCCTTTTCCTGGCAGCTCGGCAGGTCATATCGGAGCCATTCGCTGTGCGTTTATCATGATGTATGCCGGCGTTAAGGATGTCAGGATTTTAAATGGCGGGTTTCAATCCTGGAAAGATGCCGGTTTTGTCATCAGTAAAAAAGATGTTCCCAAAACTTCGGTTGACTATTTTGGAGTAAGTATACCTCAAAAGCCTGAACTGGCAGTGGATATTCCGGAAGCCAAAAAAATGCTTGCTTCTGATCAGGCTGACCTGATTTGTGTGCGAAGCTGGCCTGAATATATCGGGGAAGTGAGCGGGTATAATTATATTGAAAAAAAAGGAAGAATCCCGGGCGCTGTTTTTGGTAACTGTGGTTCGGATGCATATCACATGGAGAATTACAGAAACCTTGACCATAGTATGCGGGAATTCAGGGAAATCGAAGAAATATGGAAAGAAGCCGGTATTACACCTGATAAACATCTTGCATTTTATTGCGGTACAGGCTGGCGTGGAAGCGAAGCCTTTTTAAATGCCTGGCTGATGGGCTGGCCAAAAGTGTCGGTGTTTGACGGAGGTTGGTATGAGTGGAGCAACGATCCCGAAAACCCTTATGAAACAGGTATTCCTGAATCAGTAAAAAAATAAATTATGGATAAAACCCTTACCCTGACTGAATTTGCAAAAGATGTACTGGAAGGCCTGACTGCAGAAAGGAAATATTTATCCTCAAAATATTTTTATGATGAAAGGGGGAGTAAAATTTTCCAGGATATTATGCGAATGCCTGAGTATTACCTCACCGATTGCGAACTTGAAATCCTTGAGACCCACAAGCAAAACATTTTTGAGATTTTTACAAACACCGGCAATGCTTTTGATTTAATAGAGCTGGGAGCCGGAGACGGTTTAAAAACAAAAATCCTGCTGAAACATTTTATTCAGCAAACACAGGATTTTTCTTATATCCCGATTGATATCTCGGAAGATGTTGTTTTAAAACTTACCTCAGAATTAGAAGCCCTCATACCCGGATTGCAGGTAAAAGGTAAAATCGGTGATTATTTTGATTTGATCGGAGAAATGAGCAAATTTCAGAAAAGAAGGAAAGTGTTGTTATTTCTTGGTTCGAATATCGGCAATTTTGAAAAAGAGGAATTAAGCGATTTTCTGGCTAAGCTAAGATCGGTAATGCTTCCTTCCGATTTCCTCTTGATAGGATTTGACCTGAAAAAAGACCCTGAAGTAATCCTCAAAGCATATGATGATCCGCACGGGCATACCGCGGCTTTTAACCTGAACATACTCAGAAGGATCAATGAGGAATTGGGTGGGAACTTTGATCTGAAAAAATTCAGGCATAAAGAAACTTACGATGCAGAAACAGGCGAAACCAAAAGCTTTCTGGTAAGTCTTGCTGAACAAAACATTACTATTAAAGAAGCGAATACAAGTATTTTCTATGAGAAAGGTGAACATATTTTTACCGAGCTATCCCGGAAATATGATATGTCAATGATAAACCAGCTTGCAGAAGGAAACGGATTTGAGGTTGAAAAAAATTATTTCGACAGAAGAAGATATTTTGTTGATTCGTTGTGGAAATTGAAGTGATTATCAAATCTGAATAGACAATTTCCCACTCAAACAAATGGATTTTGTCGGGATGGGGATCCCATTCAATCGGGAGAACTCCCGGCCTTCCCGACCCAGTCAGCGATTTTATTACAATAATATAGTTTAGTGTAATGTCAAAAACATAAAATTACGTTTATTTTTTAATCTTGTTATATGCTTTATGAGGTTAATCTGATAAACATTATTGTTAATAACCTTGTTAATAAACCGCCATATATAAATATAGCTTTCTTGGATTTTTATCTTACCTTTAAAAGAAAAGAATTATGGGTAAGACGATATTTGTTCAAGGGTCAAAGAAAGATTTTCCGATCGACAGAGATGATAAGCTTGCTGTAAAGATGGCAATGCTTATAGAAGGCCAGTGCACCATAGGTGTAAAACAGGCTATTGAAAAATATGACTATACCGAACAGAGTTACTATCAACTTTTCAAGAAGTATAAAGAAGGAGGTTCGGAAGCAATAAGGGATAAGAAGCGGGGTTCGGAAAAGCACCCTGTTCGGACAGAAGACCACGAAGAACTCAAAGTAATGATTGAAGTTTAAATAAATAGTATTGCTAATTTTTTAATGACATTACGGGATTTCTTAAGTTGGTATTCTTCAGAATTATATTTGCTCCGAAAAAACCATATATTTGTAACCATTATTAAACAAAACTAATACTATGAAATATAAAACAATTATACTTTTTGTCTTTGCCTTTTTTCTTTTAGGGATTGTTAATGAAACCAGTGCTTGTACAGTTTTCAGAATCAAAGCAAAAGACGGTTCTTACCTCATTGTACGGTCTATGGAATTTGCATTTGATATGAATTATCAAAGCGTAGTTGTACCCAGGAACATGCCATTTCAGAGCCCGTTTATGAAAGACATTAATGGAATGAAATGGGAAACCAAATACGGCTATGTTGGTATCACATCTATGAAACTAACCTATGGCGTAAGTGACGGTATGAATGAAAAAGGTTTGGCAGCAGCCCTGCTCTGGTATGAAACAGATATGACCTGGCAGAAAACAACTCCCGCCGACAGCAACATAGCTCTGGCACAAGCCATGTTTTGTGATTGGGTACTGGGTAATTTTTCATCTGTAGAAGAAGTAAGGGAAGCTCTTCCGAAAATAAAAGTATTTGGTTATGAGGATTCTGCATCGGGCTTAAAGCCCACTGTGCACTTTATTGTATATGATGCCGATGGAGGATGCATAGTAATAGAATACAACAAGGGGACTTACGAAATTTATGATAATCCGATGGGTATTATGACCAATGCCCCGGAGTTTCCATATCATTTGAACAATTTACGAAATTATACAGGTATGCAAGCCTTTAATCCCAGCAGTTCGTGGGAAGAAAAGTATAAGATTAAACCCAGCGGCCATGGTGCAGGATTCTGGGGCCTCCCGGGCGATTATACTCCCCCGAGTCGGTTTGTGCGACTGGCAGTATTAACAGCCTATGCCGACCAGCAGGCTGATGCCAAAGCAAATCTTAATCTGGGACAACATATCATGAATACTTTTGATATTCCGTTTGGAATTATAGCCGAAAAAGGACCAGACGACAAAATTTACAAAGAATCGACCCAATGGGTAACATTCAGAGATTTGACCAACAAGGTATTTTATTTCAGGACTTATGATAACTTTACACTCAGAAAGATTGACCTTAACAAGATAGACATGTCAAAACCGGGTATTAAGATTTATTCGATGTATGACAAGCAACAAAGTATTATTGATATAACGGATAAGGCTGAGGCAAAATAGGTTTTGGATAAAGAGATTACCTTACGGTGATCTCAGTGGGGGTGGTACAAAAGAAAAAGGCTCATCGGCTGATGCCTCTTGAGCTTTTTACATTTGTCGGGATGGGGAGATTCGAACTCCCGGCCTCCACGTCCCGAACGTGGCGCGCTAACCGGACTGCGCTACATCCCGCACTTTTCAATGCAAAAATACTTCTTTTCACCCAACTAACAAAAGAGCGACTGTAAATATCTTATGTTTCTCAACCCATTATTGAAAAATTAACAATCTGCTCTACCATTTAAGAGAATATCCGTACATTTGGAGGCTAAATTTCAGTATAATCAGATTACGATCTACAACATGTCAGATAATAGCGGAATGAAAGAACAGGAAAGCAATCCCGGTAACCAGGGTGAGAATTTCGACCCACGGAAAAACTACGTACAAAGCAAAGAAAAAGCAGGATATGTATCACGAAAAGAAGCCACCCAGGAAACCTATAACAGCATAGGATTCATGTCGGGTCTGGAGGTACACCAGCAACTCAAAACAAAAGAAAAACTTTTTTGCCGTTGTCCCGCAGGAATTTATAACGACAGCGATGATTATGATGCGGAACTGATCCGTCATATGCGGCCTACCCTCAGCGAACTGGGTGAATACGACGGCACAGCCCTGATGGAATTCAAAACCCGGAAAGAGATCATTTACAGGATCAAAAACGAAACAGCATGTACCTATGAAGTTGATGATACCCCGCCATTTCCACTGAATCGGGAAGCCCTGGATATTTCTATCGAGATTTCCCTACTTTCAAAATTGAATGTGGTAGGTGAGGTTCACATCACCAGAAAGCAATATCTTGATGGCAGTATTCCTACCGGGTTTCAGCGTACTGGTATTATCGGGGTTGAAGGTGAAATTCAATTGAGAAACAAAAAAATAAGATTGATCCAATTGAGCCTGGAAGAAGATTCCTGCCGTGAGATTTCTGACATAGGACATGTGCGTACCTATAAAACAGACCGCCTGGGTATGCCCCTGATAGAAACGGTTACCTATCCTGATTGTGCAAATCCCGATGAGGTAAAAGAAGCTTGTGATTATATCCGTTTTCTCAACAGAAGCACAGGCAAGGTGAGAACCGGAATGGGAGCCGGCAGGCAGGATGTGAACGTAAGTTGCAGCGGCGGTACACGTGTTGAGATAAAAGGTGTGGCACATACCAAATGGATCCCTGAACTCACGCATAATGAATGTTTCAGACAATGGTCATTATTACTAATCAGGGATGAACTGAAAAAACGAATTGCTGATACAAAAGAATGGCATATGGAACATGCCAGCATCAGGAATAAAAAATACAAATTTACTTATGACCCGATAGTTACTGCCAATAAACAAGGCCATGAGATCATTGCAGTAAATCTTCCTGAGTTTAAGGAAATGCTTTCCCATTTTACCCAACCCGGTAAAATGTTTGCCGATGAGATCAGCGACAGGCTAAAAGTGGTAGCATGTATTGAGAGGCCTCATATGACACATTCTGAAAACTTCGATCCAATCATTAGTGATGATGTTTTCGAAAAGATCAGAAAATTACTTGGTGCAAAAGAAAATGATGCCCAGCTTGTTTTCTGGGGGCCGGAAGAAGACATCAAAACAGCCCTTGAAACCATTGATGAGCGTTGCCGCATGGCTTTTGAGGGTGTACCCAACGAAACCCGGAAATCATTTGAAGACGGAACGACAATCTTTGAAAGGGTACTTCCCGGCGCTGATCGCATGTATCCTGATACGGATACCGCTCCCATTCCACTGGCAGATAACCACATTGAAGAAATAGGAAAAAATACACCACAGGATGTAAGCGAACGTATCAGAAAAATGATCGACTGGGGGATACCGGAAGACACGTATACCTATATTTTGAGTAAAAACATTTATCCATACATAGAAAAGATCGTGAATGAACTGGCATATGATCCCAAATTCACCGGTACCTTTTTCGGGCATAGAATGAAGTTTGTTGAAGGACACTATAAACCTGCCGCAAAATTCAATTATAAGCTGATATATAAATTATTTGAATTCCTCAAAAAGAACAATATCAAGAAGGAGATCGCAATTGAAATGTTGCCGCATTTGTATGAACACCCCAAAATGGACTTCGATTCGATTTTATCAACCATAGGATATCAGAAAATTGAAAAGGAAGAAATAGAATCAAAGATACCCTTCCTGATTAAGAAATTTGAAGAAACCAAAGTTCATGACGGACTTGAAAATGCGCGCGACTGGGTAATGGGAGAGATCAGGAAGAAAGCAATTGGAAATATGGATCTTACTCTTTTAAGTAAGGAAGTAGTTAACGAAATCAACTGAAAATAAACAGATAAACATAATGAGTGAAGATTTTTTTCAGGGATATAAAGGTGATGCACTGGATGTATTAAAGAAATTTAAAACCCGTGTGTGGGGTCAGGCTGAAGTAGATACAACCCGCGGGCGGTTTGTGGGAACCATTCTGCCCAGATCAGAAAATGACGATGATAAACACATCGTGATGAAGATTCCTACGGGTTATAATGTAGGCCTTGATATCCGAACCATAACTGCAATGAAGGAAACCGGCTATAAAAAAGCAAAATATGCCATTCCTGAGAAAGAATTTCCCTATACGGAAGGATTGCCAAAAGTAAAGTTATTCGGCACCGGCGGAACCATCGCCTCACGCCTTGACTACAGAACCGGTGCTGTGATACCGGCATTTTCACCCGGTGAGCTTTATGGTGCCGTACCCGAGTTGGCTGATATCTGCAATCTAACCACTGAGAAAGTGTTTGCAGTATTTAGCGAAAACATGGGACCCAAACAGTACGTTGCATTAGCCAAAGCCATAGGCAAGGAGATCGAAAACGGCATTGATGGTATCGTAATCGGGCACGGAACGGATACACTTCATCATACTGGTGGCATACTAACATTTATGTGCCAAAATCTTCCGGTTCCTATCGTTTTGGTAGGGTCTCAACGTTCATCCGACAGGCCCAGCTCTGACGCAGCCCTCAACCTGATGCATGCCATGAAAGCCGCCGGCCATTCTGATATTGCAGAAGTTATGGTGTGTATGTTCGGCCCGACCTCGGATGAATACGGGCTTTTGCATAAAGGAACAAGGGTAAGGAAAATGCATTCTTCCTACCGCTCTACTTTCAGGACTATTGGCGACACTCCGCTTGCAAGAATAAGCAGAAGTTATATCAAACCCATCCATAAAAAATACAACAAGCGCAGAAACAACCGCAAAGTAGAAATATACCCCTATTTCAGTGATGAAGTGACCATGTTATATTATTACCCGGGCATGAAACCAGATACTTTGGATGCATTGGTTGAGGCCGGTTACAGGGGAATTATCATTGTTGGGACAGGACTTGGTCATGTGAATAAAGAATTGTACCCGGCCATTGAACGCGCCCATGCCAAAGGCGTGCATATGTATATGACCCTGCAAACTATCTGGGGTTATGTGCATATGTTTGTGTATGATACCGGTAGAGATATGATGGCCAAGGGAATCATCCCGGCAGGAAATATGCTGCCCGAGGTTGCCTGGGTGAAACTAAGCTGGATTTTGGGTCAGACCGATGATCCGGAAAAAGTGAAGAAAATAATGCTTACCCCTGTCAACGACGAGATCACACCCCGTGAACCTTATAACGGCTATCTGGTTTACCAGGGAGGCGTGCCGGAGGTGGAGGAGTTTATCAGGAAAGTGCATAAGTAAGGGATGGCTTGGCTTACTACTCTTTTTTTTTATTATATTGCAATACATTTATAATTTTTTTTTGGTTTCAATTAGTTAGAAATTTGGTTAAAAAAAGCATTTTTATAAAAATTTAATATCCGCATGAGGTTTTTTCTAATTGTTTTATTTCTCTTTTTTACTTTTGGATTCTCTGCTGCACAGGATACCCTTACCGTAATCCACTACAACCTGCTCAATTTCGGAAACTATACTTCTTATTGCACTTCAAACAATAATAATGTTTATACCAAAACCGGCCATCTTAAAACGATCATTTCATATGCCCAGCCTGATATATTTACGATAAACGAATTGTTTTGCAGTACAAACCTGGCCAACCTCATTCTGGATGACGCCATGAATGTTGAGGGGACAACACAGTATGAAAAAGCTGAAATAACCTGTCATTCGCCCTATTCAAGCCTGACCAATATGTTATTTTATAATTCGGAGGTATTGGGTTTAAAATCACAATCCTATGTTGAAACCAACATCAGGGACATTAACACTTACAAATTATTCTATAAAGGAAACCTGCCACAAAGCAATGATACCATCTTTTTCAGTTGTATCGTTGCCCATCTGAAAGCCGGGAATGGTTCGGATGATGAAATGGAGAGAGCAGATGAAATAAGTAAATTGAACAGCTATCTTGCCACATATGAAGAACCGGGAAACTTTCTATTTATGGGTGATTTCAATGTGTATAAATCGAGCGAGCAGGCCTTTCAAAAGATCATTTATAACAACAATGAGGATTTCAGATTTTACGACCCCATAAACAAGATCGGGTATTGGCATAACAATTCATATTTTCAAAAATACCATACCCAATCCACACATTCTTCAGGAGGCTGTCCGGCTGGCGGGGGCATGGACGACCGTTTTGATTTCATCCTGGTTTCAGAAAGCATTAAAGATGCAACGGATGGTGTTCAGTCTATCAACTCATCCTATTGGGCCATCGGGCAGGACGGGCTTCACTTCAATAAATCCATTAAAGCTTCACCTGCAAATACATCAGTACCTGCTGATGTCTTAAACGCCCTTTACAATATGTCGGATCATTTACCTGTCAGATTGAACTTACTCGTGGGAGAAGGAGTCGGGATTAGTGATTATCCGGATTTTATCTCTTCCGTGAATTTTATTAACCCTTTTGATCAAAAAATTAAGTTTTGGATCACATCCGAACGGAATGAAAATGCCACTGTTAGCTTATATGACTTTACGGGTAGAAAAATATTAAGCCGGGAGATTCGGATATCAATGGGTGAGAATCAATTTTCCTTACAAGCAAAAAACATTAAAAACGGCATTTATTTGGTCAGATTATCGAATGTTTCGAAATTTTCATATTCTGAAAAAATCATGAAATAAAAAAAGAATATTTGGATAATGCTTATAAAAATGAAGTAAAAAACACATTTTTATTTAATGACTATGAAGCATCGTTTCTTTACAACATCCTGATTTTCTGCCGGTTTCCGATCCTTTGCCTTCCGGTCCTGTTTTATCTGATTGTGGCATAACCTACTTTTTTGCAAAGTTAATATGAATAAAATTGTGGCAACAAACAGCAACCAATGCAGATAAAAACAATAAAGATTGCCAGGATGTTTAGTCGGCAAAAAACTTTTCAAGGGTGCTAAGCAAACTGCTTTTGCGGATGGGTTTTGTGAGATAATCATTGCAACCGGTAGCAAGGGCTTTTGCTCTTTCTTCTTTCTGGGCATAAGCCGTCTGGGCAATAATGATGGTATCCGGATGCTTTTCACGAATCGCTTTGGACGCTTCAAGCCCATCCAAAACCGGCATCTTTATATCCATTAAAACCAGGCTGTATTCCTTTTTATTTGCCATTTCAACAGCTTCTTCACCATTCTTTGCTTTATCAACCTTTTTAACCATGTTTTTAAGCACAAGCTTGAGATATTCAAGACTGTCAGGTTCATCATCAACGATCAGTACGCTTAGGTCTTTAAATCTATTCTCAGTTTGTTTTTCCATGCTGTGTTCTTGTTTTTCTGGTTTTCCTTCTTTATAAGGTATTGTAAAATAAAAGAGAGAACCTTTTCCAATTTCCGATTCCACCCCAATCTCGCCATTCATCAATTTAACAAGGTTCTTAGCAATACTTAAACCCAGGCCTGTTCCCCCGATTGCCAATTCCTGAATTTTTTCACCCCTGAAGAACCTGTCAAACACATTTGGAAGTTCTTTTTCAGGTATTCCCATTCCGCTATCTTTTACATAAAAACGAAGATCATCATCCTGCTTATTGCAACCAAAAACCACGCTTCCACTTTTTGTATATTTAAAGGCATTTTCAATGAACCCGCTGAGCACCTGCCGAATTTTCTGTCTGTCTGCCAATATTGAAAGGTCTTTTAATTCGGGTGAAAGAGCATATTCGAAATTAACATCCTGCTTAAAGTTGCTCTCATTAAAGGTTTGATAAAGATCATCAAATAGCTCCCCAATTGTAAAGTTAATTCTTTCAAGCTTGGTTTTCTCAGCCTCAAGCCTTGAAATATCAATGATATCATCAACAATTTTGATTAACTGCTCAGCATTGTTATTGATGATATCAATATGTTTTTGTTGTTTCAAGGAAGAAAAGTCTTCCTCTTGCAAAAGATTTGCAAATCCCATAATAGCGTTCATTGGAGTACGGATTTCATGGCTCATGTTGTTGAGGAAAGCTGTTTTTAAACGATCACTTTCCTCGGCTTTTTCGATGGCTTCTTCAAGTTCGGCATTTACTTGTTTTAATGTTTCCAGGCTGCGTGTAAGTTCATCATTTTGTGCTACATATTCTTCATTCAGGCGTTGGTATTCATTATTTTGTGTAAGATATTCTTCGTTCAGACTCTGGTATTCCTTGTTTTGCTTAATAAGTTTTTGCTCAAATTCTTTACGTTCCGTTATATCCTGTATCATACCCACTGAGCGGCAAACATTCCCTTTGTTATCTTTTATGTGATCACATTTTAAAAAGACATATTTGTTTTCTCCAGTATGTTTTTGAATGATCCTGAACTCCATTTCAAAGTTGTTATACTTTTCGTCAATAGAATTCCGGTATGAATGTTGTGCATCATCCCGGTCTTCGTGATGTATACATTCAAGCAATGCTTCAAAAGTCCCATTGAATTCATTGGACAGGATATCAAAAATCATGTATGTTTCTTCCGACCATGTAATCCGGTTGATTGCAATGTCATAATCCCAGCTACCTACATGGGCAATTTCCTGCGATCTTTTCAGCATTTCCTGGCTTTCACTCAGCTCCTTTTCTTTATTATAAAGCCCCCTGTATATATTTCTTTGCCTGTAATGGTATATCCACGCCAGGCTAGCACTACCCAGCAGAATCAGGACAATAACAAAAACAATAATCGCAAATGATTTGAAATAAAGAGCCGAAAAAATTTCATCCTTGTCAACTTTGGCGATCATATACCATGGTGTACCGGGTATATTTTTTATTACCGAGAGTACTTTTACGTCACGATAATCTTTTCCTTCAAAAACGCCTTCACTTCCCATAACAGCCTGCACAGCCGGAATATCTTTTCTTTCTTTAGATACCCGAAGTTTCATTGCTGTATTTTTCATGTGCCGTAGTTCATTAAGGAAAAGAACGCTATCTCCATCTTCCCTGATTATATGTGTTTCAGAGGTTTTGCTTGCCGTGGGCCAGGATTGTATGAGTGGGAACAGATAATCATTCGGGTCAATGCGTAAAACCAAAGCTGCAACAGGATTATCATTCTTATTCATGATGGGCGCAACAATATCAATATGTACTTTTTCATGAGTGGTACAATAATAAAACCCGGTGAGAAAAACTTTTTCGTACAGCATGGCTGAATCTGCAAAGTCAGCGGTAACAGAATCAACCATATTATTCATTTCATAAATACTAAAAAGCAATTTGCGATCTTTATCTACCAGAAACATATTTTCGTATCCATGTTTTTCCTGAATTGGTTTTAATCTTGAATTAAAATATGCAAGCGATTTCCTGTTTTCCTTATCTTTTGCTATGTTATCAGCATGCACTCTGAAAGCGGGATTTTGAGAAAAGTAATAAGCTTCTGAAATACGTTCATTCAACCAATCATAAATCTGATTTGCTTTCAATTGAGCAATGGCTTGCAGGTCGTTACTTTTTTCTTTCCATATTGCTTTTTTCTCCTGTCTGTAGTATAGATAACCCCCTAATATAATCAGCAAACCCAATATGATAACAGAAATAATCAGTGTGGTCTTAGGAAAATATTTGATTTTTTCTGGTCGTGCCATAAGCATTATTCCATTTAGCTAAATTGATAAAGCAGTTCATATTGATGCATGTAAAGATATGAAATACTCAGATAAATGCAAAACATAAAAAATAAGCAAGTATGAATTTAATATATTTCATTACTGAGGGGAATCTATTTTACATTTTTTCTTCCACCAACTTTTGCACCGAAAAATTCGCGGTTCATACGTGCAATATTTTCAACTGAAATACCTTTGGGGCATTCGGCTTCACAAGCGTATGTATTTGTACAATTTCCAAATCCAAGCTTGTCCATTTTGGCAACCATTTTCTGTACTCTTTCTTTGGCTTCAACCTTTCCCTGTTCCAGCAATGCATATTGAGAAACTTTTGCCGAAACAAACAACATTGCAGAAGCATTTTTACAGGCTGCAACACAAGCTCCACAACCAATACAAACGGCAGAATCGAATGCCAGATCAGCCTTTTCTTTTCTTACCAGAATTGAATTGGCTTCGGGTGCAGCTCCGGCATCAACCGAAATAAAACCGCCTGCCTGCAGAATTTTGTCGAAAGCATTTCGGTCAACAATCAAATCCTTCACTACAGGATATGCTTTTGATCTCCAGGGCTCCACTACAATGGTTGATCCATCTTTGAAGGCCCGCATATGTAATTCACAGGTAGTAGTTCTCTCACCCGGTCCATGTGGTTTCCCGTTAATGTATAAGCCGCAGCTACCGCAAATCCCTTCACGGCAATCATGTTCAAAAGCAACGGGTTGCAGGCCATCTTTAATTAGTTTGTCGTTCAACGCATCAAGCATTTCAAGAAAAGACATTTCGGGAGAGGCATTTTGCATCATGTATTTTACAAATCTGCC
>CAZTAW010000082.1:0-13226 GCA_964611705.1 uncultured Bacteroidales bacterium | reverse complement strand
ATTGTTTTTTAAATCCGAAAAGACATTTTTTCTTCCCCTGATCCATTTTTTTGCCTTATCACTTCTGAAAGCAGCAAATCGTATAAGTAATCCGTAAAAATAAATGGATAAATTGTAGAAAAATGCCATGAGGTCAGTTTTTAATTGTAGTAAAAAGTTTTTGGGGCTTTTTTATGCAATGGAATAAACCACCCGACCTTGATCCCAAACAAAAGATCAAAATATTTATTGTCGGTATACTTCATCTCGTTGAAGTTATACTTTCTGTAATCTTTAGTCCAGGCCTGAACGATCTCAAAACCGGCATAAAAATTAATAATCTTACTGTTGCTCATATGCAGGTACCCGATGAACTCAGCAAAAGTAAATCCGCCCCTCAGGTGATCGTATCCTCTTTTGTAATCATCCTTTAATTGAGGGGCTGTATTATTTTCTACATCAATACGAATTTTATGCTGCATATAACCGGGTCCACCCATAATGATTATCCCGGAATTCGGATTCGGACCGATCACAGGAAATATCTTACCAATTGTTAATGTAGTATAAAAACCCCTCTCAAATAGCTGATATTTTGCATAGGCACCGTCTCCATCAATGATCTGTCCGTTATGGGTTGTAATTCTGCTGAGGATGGAATCATAGTTTTTAATATTACTTCCGAAGATAAAGTTATAGTCTACACCATAAACCCAGTTTTTGGTTGTCTTGATCTTGAAGTCACCGCCAATGACTGAATTCATCCCGAAGCGGTCGGCGAGATCGCCTCCGGGCAACTGCATGCTGTAAAATGCGCTGAACATCGGTACGAATGCACATGAGTCGCTGATATCAATCTGAGATCTGGCCGTAATTCCGGTAAAGAAAATCAAGATAATAATAATGATGCGTTTCATAGCTTTGGACTTAGATTGATAAAACGCAAAGATAAAGTATAGCGTATAATTAATGATAATTTAAATCCAAAAAGCCTTGCCCGATGGAAATAATACTAACTTTGCAGCGATTTTAAAAAAGCAACAGAATTCATTATGAGAGAAATAAGAATGGTAGACCTGAAAGGTCAGTATGAGAAGATCAAGCCGGAGGTGAACCAGGCTATTCAGGAAGTAATTGATACAACTTCATTTATCAACGGGCCCGCCGTAAAACATTTTCAATCCGATCTTGAAAACTATTTGGGCATTAAACATGTAATTCCTTGTGGAAACGGAACGGACGCTTTGCAGGTTTCCATGATGGCTCTTAGATTGCAACCCGGTGATGAAGTAATAACTGTTAGTTTTACTTTTGTTGCTACTGTTGAGGTAATTGCTCTGTTAAAACTCACACCCGTACTCGTTGATGTTTATCCTGATACATTCAACATGGATCTTGATGCCCTGGAAAGAGCCATTACTCCCAAAACAAAAGCCATCGTTCCTGTGCATCTTTTCGGCCAGTGTGTGGATATGGAACCGCTAATGGAAATTGCAAAAAAACATAATCTCTATGTAATTGAAGATACCTGCCAGGCAATTGGAGCGGATTACAAATACTGTGACGGAACAAAAGTAAAAGCCGGAACAATTGGCCATATTGGGTGTACCTCTTTCTTCCCCTCGAAAAATCTTGGCGCGTTCGGAGACGGAGGAGCAATTTTTACAAACGATGATGATCTTGCTAAAAAGCTTCGCTCAGTGGTAAATCATGGAATGACAGTTAGATATTATCATGATGATGTAGGAGTTAATTCAAGGCTCGACAGCATACAGGCTGCTATTCTTGATATCAAACTAAAACATCTGAATGAATATGCCGAAGCCAGAAACAGGGCAGCAGAATACTATAATACAGCTTTCGGGAATCACGCCAAACTGCAGATACCTGTGACTGCTGAAAACTCTACCCACGTGTTTCATCAATATACATTAGTAACCAAAGATGTTGACAGGGATGGCTTGTTAAAACATTTACAAAGCAAAAACATCCCTTGTGCGATATATTACCCCGTTCCCATGCATATGCAAAAAGCTTATCACGACCCGAGATATACCGAAGGGGATTTCCCGGTAACGGAAGCGCTGAGCAAAAGCGTGATTTCTTTGCCTATGCATACCGAGCTGGATGAAGAGCAGTTGGAGTTTATTACGGGAGCGGTGTTGGAGTTTATTAGTGGTCATTAGTCATTGGTCATTAGCCATTGGTGTCATGTCAATAGTTGATGATTTATAATAATTTATTAGATTTGAATGGTTTATATTAAAATAAAACTTATAATTCATGAAATTAGAAGACCTGAAAGTATACAACTATTCAATGGAACTGGGTGAAGAAGTTTGGGATTGTGTAGAAAACTGGGATGGATTTTCAAAAAATTCCTACGGCAAACAATTAGTAAATGCTGCTGACTCCATAGCTGCAAACATTAGCGAAGGATTTGGCAGGTTTCATTATAAAGAAAATAAAAATTTCAGTTATTATGCAAGGGGATCTCTTTTCGAAACTAAGATATGGATTACAAAAGCTTTTAATCGAGGACAAATTTCAAAAGAAAGATATGAGAATCTCAAAAATAGGATCAACACAATAGGTAAATTATTAAACCGATATATACAATCAATCGGACAAACTAATGATAATGTATTAAGAGAAGATGATGTACCCTACAATACAATCAATGACCATTGACCAATGACCAATGACTAATGACTAATGACCATTGACCATTGACCAAGTATCAGATAAGAAATAATAACCAAGTAGTATTAAAAACTATGACTGACAAAAACCAAGAATATTTCGCCCACGAAACTGCAGTAATTGACAAACCCTGTAAAATCGGTAAGGGGAGTAAAATCTGGCATTTTTCACATATCATGAAAAATTGTGAACTGGGTGAAAAGTGCAATATCGGCCAAAACGTAGTTGTTTCACCGGATGTAAAACTGGGAAACAATGTTAAAGTTCAAAACAATGTTTCAATTTATACCGGTGTGATTTGTGAAGATGATGTTTTTCTTGGGCCTTCCATGGTTTTTACAAATATTGTAAATCCCCGCAGCGCTGTTGTACGCCGCGATCAATATGTAAAAACAGTGGTAAAGAAAGGAGCAACCATCGGAGCAAATGCGACCATTGTTTGCGGTTATGATATTGGTGAATTTTCATTCATCGGAGCTGGGGCGGTAGTAACCAAAGAAGTACTTCCTTATGCCCTGGTTGTTGGAAATCCCGCAAAACAAATCGGGTGGATGAGTGAATACGGCCACAGGCTTGAATTCGATGAAGACGGTATTGCCATCTGTCCTGAAAGTAAAGAGAAATATAAATTAGAAAATAACATTGTTTGCAAGTTGTAAATCATTCTCTTATAAATTTCTTAATATTGACGTGGCAAAGGTATTTTCATAACTTTGTATAAAAATTATTGAAATGGACAACAAATTAGTTTTGGGTTTTCTTAAAAATCATAAAAAGGAAATACAAAACAGGTATAATATTGTAAAATTAGGAATATTTGGATCTTTTGCTGAGAACAAACAATCTGAAAAAAGTGATATAGACCTTCTTGTTGAGTTTGATAAAAATACTGTTGATATATTTGAAAAGAAACAAGATTTAAAAGTTTTTATAGAAAATCAATTAAACAGAGAAGTTGATATATGCACCATCAAGTATATAAAACCTTTTCTGAAAAAACATATTCTTAAACAGGCTGTATATGTATGATAATAATTATTTATGTCTGTTAACAATAAGAGAATCTATCAAGAAGTTTATGGAGTTCACATCTTCTTTTGGGAATGCTGATGAGTTTTATGAAGACTATAAAAGTTTCGATGCAGTTATGATGAATTTCGTCGTTATTGGTGAACAAACCCTGAAAATCGATGATAAATTCAAGGAAAATAACCTTCACATTGAATGGAACAAAATAAAAGCATTTAGAAATATTATTGCACATGATTATTTTGGAATTGACGCAGAAGAAGTCTGGGGAATTATTAAAAAACATATCCCAAATCTTAATAAAGATATTAATGAATTAATCAATAAAACGGAAAACAAAACATGAAAATACTCGTAACAGGCGGTACCGGCTATATCGGTTCTCACACGGCAGTAGAGCTGCAAAACAGCGGACATGAAGTGATCATCGTTGATAATTTATCCAACTCCGATAAAAATGTTTTGGACAGCATTGTAAAAATATCAGGTATCCGCCCTGAATTTGAAGAATTTGATCTTTCCGATCAGGCGAAAACTACAGACTTTTTCAAGCGCCATAATGATATCGAAGGCATCATCCATTTCGCAGCCTACAAAGCAGTAGGCGAATCGGTTGAAAAACCCCTGATGTATTACAGGAACAATATTTTTTCGCTGGTTAACATTTTGCAGGGAATGAAAGACAACGAGATTGAAAATTTTGTTTTTTCATCTTCCTGCACGGTTTACGGCCAGCCTGAGCAACTGCCGGTTACCGAGAATGCTCCCGTACAAAAAGCCGAATCACCCTATGGAAACACCAAACAAATATCCGAGGAGATCATTAGCGATACAGTGAAGGCATCAAAATTAAAAGGTATTGCTTTGCGTTATTTCAATCCGATTGGGGCTCATGAAAGCGCTATTATCGGCGAACTTCCGATTGGTGTTCCGAATAATTTAATGCCCTTTATTACACAAACCGCTATTGGCATCAGGGAATTCCTGCGTGTTTTTGGTGATGATTACAACACCCCTGACGGCACAGCCATCCGGGACTACATTCATGTTGTTGACCTGGCAAAAGCCCATGTGATTGCAGTGGAACGTATGGTAAACAACAAAATGAAAAAAGATTTTGAGGTATTTAATCTTGGAACAGGAAACGGGTATTCGGTTCTGGAAGTGATTCAGTCATTTGAGCATTCTACGGGTGAAAAACTGAAATACAAAATTGTTGACCGCCGCGCAGGTGACGTGGAACAGGTTTGGGCAGACACTAAATTCGCCAACGAAGAACTGGGCTGGAAAGCCGAAAAAGGAATTGATGAAATGACCAGATCGGCCTGGGAATGGGAAAAGGCGTTGCGGGAGAAGAATTCACAAAAATAAATCATATCATTTCTTATATCTTTGTACAAAATCAATCTGCAAAAACATGAAAAAAACCATTTGCATTACCGGAGGAGCAGGGTTTATAGGCTCGCATGTAGTCCGTTTATTTGTGAACAAGTATCCTGATTATAAAATCGTGAATCTCGATAAACTCACCTATGCAGGAAATCTCGAAAACCTCAAGGATATTGAAAATAAACCAAATTATGAGTTTGTAAAAGGTGATATCGTTGAGGGTGATTTTATTATCAGACTTTTTGAAAAGCACCAATTTGATGGTGTTATCCACCTTGCTGCCGAATCGCATGTTGACCGATCCATTGCCAATCCCAATGAATTTATTTTCACGAATATCGTGGGTACAACCAACCTTTTAAATGCTGCCCGACACATCTGGAAGGATAGCACCGAAGGCAAGCGATTTTATCATGTTTCAACGGATGAAGTATATGGTTCATTGGGAGAGACAGGCTACTTTACGGAAACCACACCCTATGATCCCAAAAGCCCGTATTCAGCATCCAAGGCCAGCTCCGATCATCTGGTAAGGGCATACAACCATACTTTTAAATTGCCTGCCGTGATCTCGAATTGCTCCAACAATTACGGGCCATATCAGTTTCCGGAAAAATTATTACCCCTTTTTATTAATAACATTCAAAACAATAAAGCTCTCCCGGTTTATGGCAAAGGCGAAAATGTACGCGACTGGCTATGGGTGGAAGACCACGCTAAAGCCATTGACCTGATCTATCAAAAGGGAAAAGATGGAGAGACATACAACATCGGTGGAAACAACGAATGGAAAAATATTGACCTGATCAGCCTGCTTTGTAAAATCATGGACAAGAAGCTGAATCGTGAAGAAGGTTCTTCCGAAAAGCTGATCACTTTTGTTAAAGACCGTGCCGGCCATGACCTCCGTTATGCAATTGATTCATCAAAACTTCAGAATGAACTGGGCTGGAAACCTTCATTGCAATTTGCAGAAGGCCTTGAAAAAACTGTTGACTGGTACCTTGAGAACAAAGAATGGCTAAAAAATGTTACATCGGGAGAGTACCTGAAGTATTATGAGGAAATGTACGATAAAATTCAGAAGATAGATTTTACGTGATAGTTATATCACATCTAAACATTACATTAAGAAGAAGGATGTTTTTTGTGAAAAAGCTTGCCGGAAAGCCGGTTTATTACAAGATAATGTCTATTTTTGAATAGTATTTTCATTCAATAGAGTGAATAAAAGTTAATATTTAATAATGCTATAATGACCAAGATATCAATTGTTGTTACTTTTCTTTTAATTAGTTCATTTCATTTTGCATATCCGCAATCTTCTCAGAAGATTGACAGTCTCAAAACGGTTTACAAACAGACCGCTAATACCAATAAAAAAATGAAACTGGCAGAGCAACTTTCCCTCGCCTATAAAAATATTCAGTTGGATAGTGCCAGAATTTATGCACAGGCTATGGTTAAATATGCACAGGAAACTGATAATGCCAAAGGGGTTGCCATGGGTTATAACTGGCTTGGAGAGAGCTTTTATCTTCAGGGTGAATACGATTCGGCATTGTGTTATTTCAGGAAAACAAATCGTATTTTTGGGGAAGATGGACCGAGTGATGAATGGGCGAAATCATTACTGTTAATTGCAAATGTTTTTGTGATGACCAACCAATATGACTCAGCTTTGATTCTGGAACAACAGGCGCTTGATTATCAGTTAGAAAACGACCTCTCCGTTTCTGCCGGCAAAACGCTGGTTAATATTTCATTTATTTATGGCCAAAAGGGTAACTATATCAAAGCGATAGAACTATTGATTGATGCCCGTAAAAGATTTAAAACTGCTGGCGATGAACTATGGGAAAATACCGTTGTAGGGCGGATGGCAACCGTATATGCCCACATGGATCAGCATGATTCTGCAATTAGTTGTTATTTGAGAGTTATACCTTACTGGGAATCTAATGATAATAATTTTGTCCTGGCAGAGATTTATAATAATTTAGGGACGATATACGAGGCCCAGGAGAACTATGAAGAGGCTTTGGACGCTCACCAAAAAAGTTTTTCCTTTCGCAAAAGTTTAAATAACCATTATGGAATTGCTGTATCCAAGATGAATATTGCCACTATTTTTATGCATAAAAATCAATTAGATAGCGCATATTATTACCTAAAACCAGGTTTGATTTTTTTTAAAGAAAAAAAAGTGATGCATCCCTATATTCATGCATTGATGTTAAAAGGTAAAATCCTGCATTTAAGAAATCAATATAATGAAGCCCTGGACAATTATAATGAAGCATTCGGTCTTGCCAATGAACATGGTTTTATTGAACAACAAAAGGATTTATCCCAAAGAATGAGCCATTTATATGAAGATATTCAGAATTATGAACAGGCCCTTAAATATCAACGCATACTTAAAGAACGTTCAGATAGCATCCTGAATGAGGAAAACATTAAAAGGCAAACCCGTGCGGAAGAGCAATATAAACATGAATTGGAATTATTTGAAAAAGAAAATGAGCTGCTGATTGAAAGGCGAAATCGTATGTACATAATTTTCATTGCCTCAGGGCTTTTCATCATAGTGCTTATCATTATCTTTCTAAGACGGAAGATCTATAAAACTCGTTTGGAAAATGTCAAAAAGCAGAATTATATACAAATGCAGCAGCTGAAACTGGAAGCTCAGAAATTAGAACGCCAGCGTGTTTCGAGAATTCTACACGACAACTTAGCACATCTGATATTTTTTGTGCGGAAAGCTGTTGAACAACTGAAAACAGAAACAGAACATCAGAAAACAGAAATGAAACTCATAGAAGTTGAAAACAACCTTGAACTTATGGAAAAAATGGTGCGAATTGCTTCATATGAGCTTTCCTTCTTTTTTGCTCTTGAAAATAAATTTGTTGATCAATGCAGGCAATATATTGAAAGAATGCGACATAGTCAGCCTGTTAGCATTGCATTTCAGGCTGACGATCATACAAATGTTGATGAAATGAGTGATGAGGTGAAAATTAACCTTTTTTCGGTTTTTCAGGAAATGATCGGGAATGCTGTTAAACATGCCAAAGCTCAACATGTGAATGTTTACTTTTATGGAGATAATGGAAATGTAGTGTTGCGTATTGAAGACGACGGACAGGGATTCGATTATAAAGAGGTGCGTCATGGACAGGGAATCCCCAATATGAAAGAACGTGCAAACCATCTGGGTGGGCATTGCGCCATCGAATCGGACAAAGGTTTTGGTACCAAAGTGAGATTTGAATTTCCCGAAAACCATTAATTATGTTAGAACATAATATAATCAGGATAGCAATTATTGATGATGCTCGCTTAGTGCTCAATGGGTGGGAAAAAACTTTCCGGGATGTAGCATATATAGAATTACTTTTTGTTGCTGCCAATAAAAAACTTTTTCTGGACTTATGCGAAAAACACGAGGCAGAACTGGATATTTTAATTATGGATAAAAGTATTGACGGTAAAACCCAGTTCGACGATTTTGAATACATCAGTAAGACTCGCAAGCGATTTCCTACAAAAAAGATTATCGTATACACCTGGGATTATTATACCGGTCACATTAACTACCTAAAAAAAATGGGAGTTAATGCATATTTGCCCGGAAAATGTGACGTGAGTGAAATGATAACTGCAATACGCAGAGTAATGAAAGATGAGTTGTATTTTCCCAATGATGAGAAAACACTTGAAGCAGATCGTGAAAAATATTTTGGTACGGGACACATGTTTAACCTTGAAACAATCAGGGAAACGGATGAGCTAAATCCGGCTGAGATACGTGTAGCTGCATTGCTTTCGCATGACTTTACCAAGAATCAGATTGCTGAACGATTATGCGTTTCTGTTAAGACAATTGAAAAACACATCACAAACATATACAGGACACTGGGTATTTTTCATGGAGAAACCAATACCCGTATTACTTTTAATCTTAGGTACGGAGCTTTTTTCAGACAGAAATTTCCAAATGTAAAATAAAAATAGGGAATACCCTACCACCGGTTAGATGATAAACGCTTAATATCGCATCAAAATTCTGAGGAGGTCTGATATGATCAGGAAAATTATTTTTGCAAGCATAGCTTGTTTTTCAATGTGTTTGTTGTTAAGCTCATGCAGTAGTGAACTTTCGAGAGATGAGGCTGCGAGACTAATTTCATCTGAATTCCCAGTCGAAATTGAGTCTCCATATAAACTAACCTTTTATGAAGCGGTCTTTATTCCGATTCCTAATAGTGAAGAGCCTTTCTTTCCAATAGATTTCTTTTCTCAATTTGCTGCTCATCGTAGTTTTGTCAATTTATTTAATGCAGGCCTTATTAAAGGCATTAACACGGATAAAGGACCTATAACTAAAGATCATATTATATTTCATGGTGCCTTTACGCCGAAAGCATATTGGCCGGTAGAAACCATTTTAAATAACTACTCTCTTCACACCTGGAAATTTCATTTTAATGATGATGTAAAAAAATACTTAGTAAGTAAGGAGGATTGCTATAACTCCAGTCTGAATTATAATTGGCATTACAAAAACTATAGTGACAGGCATTTATTTAATAAGCAACCAATGAGTATGAAAGCCATAAGATGTAAAATAAATGTGATTATGGGCACTCTTGAGTTTAAAGAGATAACAGGAGTTTTTATGGATGAATCAGGTATGACTGCAGAGATTACATATGACATTGGTTTTAATGCAACCCCCTTCGGAACCGCACTAAAGCATGGTAAATACCAGAATGGTGAAATAATAAATGGAAAAGTAACAGCTAAAAAATTTGATGACGGATGGAGATTGGAAGTAAATTGATAAGAAATAAAGATACAGAAGGTATAACATCTGTTGTGGTTGCATTGATTGCTATTGCAATCATTCACATGTTTGTTGTAATCTTTCAATATCAGGAACTTGGCTTTTTCCCGGTTGTTGGAGCTTTTTTCCTTTTTACAATTATCTTTATAATTGGCATTTTTCTGTTGCAATTTGTATTGCCATTGCTTGGTATTGCAGCAGCAGGCGGAATAGCCTGGGCCGGATACAAAGCAAATGGATGGGAAGGTTTGTTGCAAAGTCTCTTATATGTAGTAGTTTTTATAATAGTCCTTGTTATCCTTGCTTATGTCGGTCCTCCGGTTTTGTCCGGTTATATGGTATATCTTGTCTACGATACCGTGTTTTGGGGTATTCTTGTGGGTGTAGTTGTTGGAATTGCCTGGTTTGTGTTCATAACTTTAGCTCCCTGGGCTGTTTTGGGTTTGTTTGCTGGAGCTGTTGCTAACAAGCTTACGTTAATCATTCTTGGAACATTGTCGTTCAGTTATTACAAAAATGAAATATTGTCTATTGGAAATGATTTGAATGTGAACTCTTTCCGTAGTCTATACACCCTTTTTGTAAATATTATTGAGATGTTAAACCTTCCATGGTATATGGTCATTTGGTGTATGATACTGGGTATTCTGTTCAGGTTTTCAGGTAAGTCGGTTTTTGGTTAATTAAAAAAATAGAATAATGAAACAAAATAATTGTAAACAAACATCAAAATGTGCAAAGACAGTTCAATTTGTATTACCATCTCAAGTTGTTGTAATGGGTCTAATTACTATCACCTTGTTTTTTGTATCATGCAATGCAGATAGCGATTGGGAAAATGCCCTTAGTAAAAATAGCTATGTAGCATTTTATGAATATATTCAAAACAATCCTGATTCGGAACATTTGACAGAGGCAAGAAAAAAAATGAATTTGTGTAAAAGTGCTTATTTAAAGGAAATTGATAAATGCTTTGTTAGCATACCTAAAGATAAGCGTTATAAAGTCAGGCAGTATGAATATCAATGTGAAGGAGAAATACCGGAGGAACATTCCGGAGGCATTGTTAAGTATTATGTAAAGGATAATAAGGTAGAAATGATTGTTTGGGAATGGGGCATTAATATGCATTGGGAGGAAACCTCCTATTTATTTCGAAATAACAATATGATATATGCCAATACCATATCCGGGGGATTGTATGAACCACTCTCTCAAATGAAAGCCTATTTAGCGGACACTGCAGTAGTTGCTTGTTTAACAAGACGGTATAAAGAAGCAGCTAGTTATGATTCTATGGTTGATAAAAGACTTATCGAGAGGGAGGAGTTTCGTGAAGAGGCTAAGTGTGATTTAGGCAAAGAATTAAAAAACGCAAATATGCTGCTGCAATTATTCAAAAAGAAAGACTTTGAAACACAATTTTGTAAATAAATAAAACCTAAAACTAATAATTATGAAAAAACTTAACTACTTATTTCTTTCATTGGCAGCCTTAACATTGTTAAGTATAGGTTGCAATAACGCTCCAAAAGGAGTTAAAATCGGTGAACAGGTATGGATGGCAAAAAACCTGGATGTAGATCATTTTAGAAATGGAGATCCAATATTTAGAGCAGTAACCAGAGAGGAATGGGAAAAAGCCGGTGAAGAAAGGAAACCTGCCTGGTGTTATTATGAGAACAAGGAAAGCAATGGTGAAAAATATGGTAAACTGTATAATTGGTTTGCAGTTAACGATCCACGAGGTTTAGCTCCGGAAGGCTGGCGTGTTGCTACCGACGAAGACTGGAAGATTCTTGAAGGAACAGTTGATAGTCTATATTCGGTTGGCGACCCAGAATGGGATGAATACGGATACAGAGGATATGATGTAGCTAAGCGATTGAAATCTACAAGTGGCTGGGGTATAGAGCCTGATGATGAACCAGGTGGAACAGATGAATTCAAATTTACGGCTTTACCAGGAGGATATCGCAAGCAGTATGGTGGGTTTGAAGGGTTAGCAGGTAGAGGTAGAGGCAAAGATGGTTATTGGTGGACAAAAGGTATAGTGGAAGAAAAATATGCCTGTAGCAGAGATATAATAGAAGGTAGTAATGTAATTGCAAGAGATAAAGATGAAATTGATGATTATCATCTGGCTTACGGATTTTCGGTTAGGTGTGTAAAAAAATAAGAACGTATTTTATTATTTAAGAATTAGTTGAGAATAAGTTATTAATTAAAACCAAAAAATTATGAAAAAGTTAAAATTAACAGGTTTAGTTACAACAGTGGTTATTACGATGTTTCTGATGTTTTCATGCGGTAAGGGGGTGGAAAACACACCTTCGGCTGTATCTGTAGCCGCTATTAAATGCCTGGCCAATGCGGATATTGACGGGCTTCTTGAGTTAATGTATATCCCGGAAAATGTAAACATTGATATAGAAGAAAAGAAAGATTACCTTGAAAAAGATTATAAACCAGACATTGACGAAGATGGCGGATTGAAAAGTGTTGAGGTAATAAAAGAAACAATTGCTGAAGATGGTAAGACGGCAAAAGTTGTTATTAGATTAACATATGGAAATGGCGATGAGGATATCGAAACAGCTAATCTGATAAAACTGGATGGTAAATGGAAGTATATTTGTTTTTATCAAATAGATAGATAATTTCAATAGATACCTTAAATCCGTAAAAAGTTATTAACAATTCCTCATAAAACACTGTGCATAAGTATTATGCACAGTGTTTTGAGGGTTGAAAAAGTTCACCTATTTTAGTGATTGAGCCTCATAAAAAATAGGAACGATAACTCTTTCGGCATGAAATTACAAATAAAATCAACCAACGTCAGCCCTTTTGCGGGAATTTCTTTTGCAAACTCTGCTTTTAACAAATGTGGGCTTTCTCAACTTATTGATAACGAGCTTGGAAACAGGGTTTCAACAGCAGGGTATTCTTTTGGCGATATTATCAAAAACTATACAAACATAATTTTGAGCGGTGGTAACTGAAAAAGTTAAGAAAAAAACACCTTCAGAAGTAGCCACAGTTGCGGTAGAATGTATGGCCGATGCCGATGTTGACGGTTTTATGGATTTGATGGCATCCACAGCAAGATTTGAAAATAATGAAGAAACAATTTCAGAAGATGGCCAGACTGCAAAAGTTAAGATTAAAATGGTTTATGGAGATGGCGAAGACGAAACCCAGACTATGCACTTAGTGAAAGAGGATGATGAATGGAAAATTGAATTCCGCTAAAAATTGATTCATTAAG
>CAZTAW010000081.1:12982-13242 GCA_964611705.1 uncultured Bacteroidales bacterium | reverse complement strand
GGGTGAAACAATTGTCAATATACCGGTTGTTTTCATAATGATCTCCGACAAAGCAATACCCAGCAGGATTCCAATGAATCCGCCTGTGATACTGATCAATGTTGCTTCAGATAAAAACTGAAAAATAATATCCGATTTTCGCGCACCGGTAGCCATTCTCACCCCGATCTCCCTGATGCGCTCCATTACTGAAGCCAGCATGATATTCATGATACCAATTCCGCCAACAATAAGTGAAATGCTTGCTATGGCACCCAGCA
>CAZTAW010000081.1:0-12972 GCA_964611705.1 uncultured Bacteroidales bacterium | reverse complement strand
AATGTTAAAAAGTTCCTTGTTTTGTTGTTCCTGTTTCAGGAGCAATTCAGGAACCTCGATTTTATAATCCTTTATTCCCTGGTGCCGTCGGTTAAGGATTTTTTCAATCCCTTTTGAGGTTTTTCGCAATTGACCACTTTCGTTAACCTGCACTACGATTTTATCCAATTGGTTTTTGTTGCTTTCATCATCTCCGCTGCCACCACTCGAATACGAGACAACACCACCGCCTATGATTACGATCTCGCTGCCACCGCTCAGCAGTGATCTTTGTGTAATCAAAGAGCGGTCTTTAAATCTGAGCAAAACCGTTTGCAGGGGTGCGTAAATGCTCTGATCAAAATTTGCTATTCCGTAACCTTCCGAACCTTCTTCTCCCAATCTTTTATCTTCAAGGATGCCAATTACTTTCAACCAGATATTTCCACATTTGATGGTTTTTCCCAGCGGATTTTCATGCGGAAAAAACTTGGCTGCCGTTTTTGGGTTGATAATACAGACCGGGCTTCCTGATTTCAATTGGTTTTCGTCAAAAAACTTGCCTTTTTCAATTTTCAGATTGTAGACTTTAAAAAAATCGTTATTAAGGCCGTTAAGATAGGCTGTATTTCTTTTTCCATCTTTAATGATAAAGGTTTCGTACGACACTTTGGGGCTGACCCGCTTCACATCGGGTATGGTTGCCATAATGTTTTCGGCATCTTTCAATGTTAATCCCGGTGAAAACTTTTTTCTTAATGTTTGACCGTCTTCTTCACTATCTTCCGATCCGGTATTCCTGGCATCCAAAACAGGAACAATAACGATATTATTCACACCGAGTTCCTTGATCTGGTCAAGTATTTCCTGTTTTGCACCTTTACCTATAGCCATCATGGCAATAACAGCAGCAACACCGAATATGATACCAAGCGCCGTGAGCACGGACCTGTATTTATTGGCCATGACGGCCTCAAGTGATATGTTGATAATTTGAAAGTATCTTTCCACTGTTGACTGTTTTTCTTAACTAACTTCTGTCCCTTGGTTTCTGTTTGGAGTTACCTGTTTCACTGCGATTGCCCGCAGGTGTATTCGGAAGCTTTTTCGTATTCTCCACTTTTTCCGTATTCGGTGGTACTTCATCTATTGCTTCCTGTTTTACTTGGTATTTCTTGATAATTTCACTGTCAAGTAAATTGTAATCCATGTTTTCCGCATCTTCAGGAGGAATAAGAAAAACTTTCTGTCCTTTTTTCAATCCTTCATGAACGATAATATCCGTTTCATTGCTTTCACCTGTAATGATTTGTTGTTTGTATGAGGAAGTGTATACGTATGTGAGGCTGTCGTTGCTTTGCACGCATTCAATAGGAATAAACAATACATTGTCGTGAACAGAAGTGATGATCCTGTTTTTGGTTGTCATGGCCGGACGCAGAATAGAATCATACTCATTAACATCAATAATGACTTCAAAAACCTTAATATTGGAGTTTTTCATTTGTTGCCCGATATTGGCAACTTCCATAACAATACCGGTATATCTTTTTTCAGGAAAAGCATCTACTCCTATTTCAACTGCTTGTTCTGCTTTAACCTTGCTGATGTCAATTTCATTTACATAGGTTTTTGATATCATTTTCGTAAGGTTCGGCAATTCGGCAACAACCAAATCCCATGTACTGATCTGATCACCTGCACCTATCTTTTTCCCGTCCCAGTTTCGCTGGTAAACCACCATGCCCGGTTTGGGGGCCTTCACAACGAATCCACCAAGAATATCTTCCATTTCTTTGATCTGCTTTTTAACTTTTTTCATTGAAGTAAGCACTTCCTGCATATTTGCTTTGGCTTTTTCGAGCTTAAGCTTGTAGTTTTCAACGGCTTGCTTGTAATTACGTTTTGCCTTATCGAGGTCAATCCTGGCTTGACGTTGTGTTGCCGGGGGTTCATAGATGGATTGATCCACAACGATTTGCCTTTCTTCAAGATTGTATTTCAGGTTAACAAGCTCATCGCGGGCACTGCGCAATTCCATTGTTGTATCTAACCTTGTTTTGAGGAGCTGGTTTTCAAGCTTTTCCAGTTCCAGCTTTTCATCCTGTACTTTATTGGCCAGTTCGGTTTTATCAAGGCGCGCAACATAATCACCCGAATCCACAACCGTACCGTCAGGAATAATGTCTTCTATGGTAACACGCCAGATTCTTACATTTCTGAGATTATGCGGCCCCATGATCTTTTCTGACTCCTTGGCCTCAAGCTCACCGGTTGTGGTGACATCCACGATAAGTTCTCCTTTTTTTACAGGAACCACAATTGTTTCGGTTTCGGTTGTGGTAGTACCTATGCTTAACCAGATGATAAGGGCAATTATCAGACCAAATGCGATCAAAAGGTATATCCTGTTTTTCTTCATCTGTTTAATCTTTTGTTCATTAAAATGATTTGTGCTATTTCTTTAACAATTCCTTGATAATGGCTTCAACGCTGATTCCTTCAGCTTCTGCTTTGTAGTTTCTAACGATCCGATGTCGTAAAATAGCTGTTGATACAGCTTCGACATCTTCAATATCAGGAGAATATTTCCCATTGATGGCAGCGTTGCATTTGGCACCGATAATTAAATATTGAGATGCCCTTGGTCCGGCTCCCCATGTAAGATAATTATTTGCCCATTCATGTGCTTTTCCTGTTCCGGGCCTTGTTTTGGAAACCAATTTAACCGCATATTCAAAAACGTTATCAGGTACCGGAATTTTCCTGATCAATTGCTGAAAAAACAAGATATCTTCTGCACTTAAAACAATTTCAGGCTCTTCGGGTTCTTCAGCAGTTGTATTTTTCACTATGTTAACTTCCTCATAAAATCCGGGATAATCGAGCCAAATATTAAACATAAAACGGTCGAGCTGAGCCTCGGGCAGGGGATAGGTTCCTTCCTGCTCAATTGGGTTTTGTGTGGCAAGTACAAAAAAGGGTTCTTTCAGGATGTATCTTTTTCCTGCCACTGTAATAGCTTTTTCCTGCATGGCTTCGAGCAAGGCGCTTTGGGTTTTGGGGGGTGTTCTGTTGATCTCATCCGCAAGGATAATATTGGCAAAAACAGGGCCTTTGATGAATTTAAATTCCCGGCTTTGGTCGAGTATCTCTGTACCGATAATATCGGAAGGCATCAAATCGGGTGTGAACTGAATTCGTGAATAGCTGAGTCCGAGTACTTTTGCAATGGTGTTTACCATCAGGGTTTTAGCCAACCCGGGTACACCTACAAGCAAAACATGCCCCTGGCTGAATATGGAAATGATGGTGTTTTTTATAACATCATCCTGACCGACTATAATCTTGGCAATTTCTTTTCTTAGTAATTCATATTCTTGAACAAGTGCATCAACTGCTTCTACATCGGATTTATATTTCATTATTCAGCTTTCGTTTTAAGTTCTTTATTCTTTTTTAATTAACCAATTGTTGTAGAAATTACAGTTTTGGTAATCTCCCTTTATTTTGACATAGGTGTTATTAATTTTTTCGTTTACCCATTTATCAACGGCTTGGGTTTTCTTTTTGTTCAATGCCCATTCCGTTATTGCATTGTAATCATCTTTGAGATTGGCAATGTGCGGATCGGTACGGCTTTTCAGATATAGTAATCTGTATGCCTGTCTTCCTTCTTCCGTTTCGAAAAGTACGGGTTTGGAAATTTCTCCAATATCAAGCTTATCTATCACGAAAAACAATTGGGAATCCAACTGATCGGTTTCAAATTTAGTGGTGCCTGTCATCGGATTAACAATCATTCCGCCATTGATCTTACTGGGATCATCAGAATACTTTTTTGCAGCTTCGGCAAATGACATCGAGTCCTTTTCAATGATTTCAGCAATGCTGTCGAGGTAATTTTTTGCTTTCATCAAATCAAGCGGTGAAGGTTGTATCCTTAGCAAAAGATGCCTTACATTAATATAGTCACCTTTGCGTTCGATGAGCTGAATAATATGAAAACCGGCTTTGGTTTCTACAATATCAGAAACTTCTCCTTTTTTTAGTTTAAAAGCCACTGCTTCAAATTCAGGATATAGCTCACCTCTTTTGGTAAGGCCGAGCTCTCCGCCTTTCTTTGCAGAACCCGGATCTTCCGAATACAAAATTGCCAGGGTCTTGAAACTTTCTCCGCTTACGATTCTGTCGCGGTAACCTTCGATTTTATCCCGGATTGCCGATTTTACTTCGACACCTACGGGAGGTGTTTTTACAATCTGCCCGATTTCTACTTCGGAATTGATGCGGGGAATACTGTCTTTGGGCATGGTTTTGTAAAAATATTTTACTTCTGAAGGGGTGATGGAAATATCTGCTGTGATTTCCTGCTGAATTCTCTCAACCATCAGTTGATCCCTTACCAGTTCCCGCATCTCCTCCTTGATCTCGAGAATGGACTTGTTATAGAATTCTTCAAGCTTTTCTTCGCTGCCAAATTGCCCGACAAAATAGCGTAGTCTTCTGTCCATGGTTTGTTCTACCTCCAGGTCGGTGACTTCAATACTATCCAACTGAGCCTGGTTCAGTAATAGTTTCTGTAAAAGGAGGTCTTCAAGTATCTGACATTTTACTGTGGTCTCACTTCCCTGGAATCCGTATTGCATTCGGTATTGCATAAACTGCGCCTCAATTTCGGATTGCAAAATGATATTTTTGCCCACAATGGCAACGATCTTATCTACAACTTTAACCTGTGATTTAATGCCAGCAGCAGAAAAAAGAAACAGTAGAAAAAGTAAAATATATTTTTTGTTGTATGCCTTGTGTATTTTCATAAATGCTTTTTGCGATATTAGTTGATAAACTTTCTTCATTGGTTTTTATTGCCGATCAAAGGGAGTTTAACGTATTTTGAAATCAGAATATCTCAATTTCATTTTTGTTCAATGCTTTGTTGAATATTTCCTCCTCCATGTTTTTGATCAGCCCAGTTTTTCTTTTGTTAAGTATGATTTGTATAATATTGTTCTTTTCATAATGTAGTGGAGATTGATCTCCCTTAAGTTTATAATCAAGAAACCTGACGATATAAATAAAGGGTTCTTCTTGAATCTCAGCATATTGATGATTTCTGAGATAGTTTTCCTGATTCATTGTATTGATGGGGATCTTTGCGATAAGCTCATTAAAAGAAACCCAGTAATTATCATTCAGAAAAAAATCGGTGGCAGACATTTCACACACTGAATCCAGCCTGGCCTTGTCGTTTGGATTATCTGACCTGATAAGTTCACGAAATAATTTCATGTTTACAGTATCCGTGTAGCATTTAATATAGTTTAGCCGGGTGATGTTTTCTTTTAGTTTGAAATTGTCGGCAAACTTGTCATAATAGCTTTCAATCTCTTCATCGCTTAGGTTTGTATCAAGCTTTTGATTGATAAGCAATGATTTATATTGATACACGATGAGTGAATTCCGGTAATCCTGCAATTGTTTTTCGAAGTTTTTCTGCTCATCCGTCAGGTTTTTTTCTGCCTGGTAAACCAATAGCTTATCTCTAACCCAGTTGTTGATGTAGATTTTCGCCATTATCAGGCTATCCTTGACCGGCGTTCCCTTTGGGACTAAGTTTTGTAATTCTGATGCATATAAATAACTATCATAAACCCGTGCAAGTACATTTCTGTCCTCCTCGCGGTTTCCGTTTCTGCAAGAGGTAAGAAACATGATACCGATCAGGAAAAATAGCGTTTTCTTCACTTTATTGTTCTTTTATGGACAAAAGTATATCTTGGTGCACCTTAACCGGATATTTTTCTTTGAGTGATTCAATCCATTTACCTTCGAGATAATTTTGGTAATCAGCAATAACAAGTCCTCTTGCTTCTCTCAGTGTTTTAGGTTGTGGCTCCAGTACTTTTCTGATTTCAATAATTACCGGATCGCCATGCTTGTCTTCAATTTTATAAACACCTGTTTGCCAGCTTACCTGATCAATGTATGCATTGTCACCTTTACTGAAGATGTCTTTCTCATATTTAAAAACCGTTAAAGAGTCGGAATTGAATTTTTCGATCAACTGGCTGGCAAGTAAGCCTTGTTTAAGATCATTCATTAATTGTTCTGAAAACTGTGGTTCCTTAACCATGTAAACAACAGCATCTACACGATCTCCCCACATATAGTTGTTCTTGTTTTTTTCGTAGAAATCCTTAAGTCCAACAGTGTCTTCAACAGCTTTTGACCAAACTTTTTTATCAGTGAGTTCAAACAATAAAATGCCATCCCTGTATTCTTTCATCAACAGGCCAAAATCCGGATAGATATCTTCTAACTTGCTGTCAAGATATGTAATACAGCTTTCATCAATATACTCATTAAACTTGTTTTTTACACCGGTTTCAATGCTGGTATTGTTTTTTCCCTGATTTTTTTCGAGATATCTGGCAAAATTCTGTTGTGTATATTTTTTCTTACCCAGTTTAAACATCGGTTTATCCATTCCGGCAGCTTTGTCTGATTTCCATTCTCCATTAAGATATGAAGAATCTACAACATCAATAAAATTCCTAAGGTTTTTCTTGTATGTTTTAAACTTATAATCCTTTTTAACTTTTTCTATAACAGCTTTCCGGCTTTTATGGGCGCGCATATCCTTTTTAACAGTTTTCATCAGTTCTTCCTTCTCTTCCTCAAAGGAGCCAGGTTTTTCTCTTTTGATCAGCTTGATAATGTGCCAACCGTACTGTGTTGTGAAAGGCTCTGAATAGTCACCAATGCTGTCGAGTAATGAGATTTGATAAATAAAACCCGGAACCATTTTATTGGCATCAAACTCAGGCAACAAACCTCCATTTTGTTTTGAGCCCTGATCATCCGAAAACTCCAGAACGACATCTTTAAATTCCTTCCCGGATTCAAGTTCTTCATAGGCTTTGTAAATGGTTTCTCTCATTCTGGCAGAATCTTTTGAAGAAGCTCCAGGATTGGCTTTGATGTATATATGTGCCACTTGTGCGGTTCCCATCGCTTCTTTTTTATCAGTAACTTTAATGATGTGGTAACCAAAACGTGTGTGGATAATATCCGTAATCTCTCCAACCCCGGCATTAAAGGCTGCATTTTCAAAAGGATAAACCATGTCAAAAACGCTGAAGTATCCCAGGTCGCCTTTGTTTCCAAACCTGACAATACGTTTTCCTTCTTTGTCTTTCATGTCTTTTGCACTGGGGTCTTCACTGTATTCGATAGTTAGTGCTGAAAAATCTTCTCCCTGTTTGGCTTTTTCCCATATTTTAAGGGCTCTGTTATAAGCTTCCAGGGTATCTTTTGGAGAAGCATTTTCATCAACCCTTATCAGGATATGGCTTGCGCGAACATCCATCAGCATTCTGTCATAAGCTTCTTCAACAAGTTCTGCGTTTACTTCTTCATCAATAAAATATGGCTTTGTAAGTTGTTTTCTGTAGCCATTCAATTCATCAACAAACGATTGAACGGTGTCCATGCCAATATCCTCGGCTTCTTTTACCTTCAGCTTGAAATTGATGTACAGGTCAAGGTATTCTTCTATTGATTTCTGGTCAAGTACCTCTCCGTCTATATTATTTTTCTGATAAACTCTCATAAACTCAGCAACACTAACCTTTGTATCGCCTATTTCGACTAAGGTGCGTGTATCGTTTGCACATTTGTTTGCTAGTAAAAATGAAACACCTGCAATCACGATAAATAATCTGAGAAACCTGTGTACGTTTGTTCTTTTCATATCTTTTTGGGAATATTGTTAATGATTAAATTTTTCTACTGTAATTCGGGGCTTCCCTTACGATGGTGACATCATGCGGGTGACTTTCGGTAACCCCTGCTGCCGTGGTCTTAATAAATCGCGCAAGCTGGAGTTCGCTGATATTTCTTGCACCAACATAACCCATTCCTGCCCTTAAACCTCCAACCATTTGGTGAATAACTTCCGATAAAGTTCCTTTGTATGGGACCCGGCCAACGATACCCTCAGGCACAAGTTTTTTGATATCGTCTTCCACATCCTGAAAATACCTGTCTTTTGAACCTTTCTGCATGGCTTCTATTGAACCCATACCACGGTATGTTTTGTATTTTCTTCCTTCATAGATCACGGTTTCACCGGGAGATTCATCCACTCCGGCAAACAATGATCCGGCCATGATCGTATGAGCTCCTGCTGCCAGGGCTTTAACTATATCGCCGGTAAAACGAATGCCGCCATCAGCAATTACCGGAATGTTTTTCTTTTTCAGTTCTTTTGCCACGTTGTAAACGGCTGATAGCTGTGGTATGCCAACTCCGGCAATAATCCTGGTTGTACAAATTGATCCCGGTCCAATGCCCACTTTGATTGCATCAACACCAATTTCAGCCATGTCCATGGCTGCTTTGGCTGTGCCTACATTACCAATAACCAGGTCAATATTTTTGTAAGTTTCCCTTATTTTTTTTGCCATTTCAATAACCCCAAAACTATGAGCATGGGCGGTATCTATGGCGATGGCATCAACACCTTCTGCAACAAGGGCTTCGCATCTTATAATGGTATCGCGGGCAATACCTACTGCTGCAGCAACGCGTAATCGTCCTCTTTGATCTTTATATGCATTGGGGTGTGCTTTGATCTTCATGATATCTTTGTAAGTGATCAGACCAACCAAAGTGTTTTTATCATTCACCACAGGAAGTTTTTCAATTCTATGTTCCTGTAAAATATCCGCCGCTTTCTCAAAATCAGTGAATTCATTTGTGGTAATCGGGTCTTTTGTCATGACTTCTACCACAGGGCGTTTGGGATTTCTTTCGAATCGAAGATCCCGGTTTGTAAGTATACCCACGAGTTTGTTGGATTTATTAACAATGGGTATTCCACTGATCTTGTTTTCCTTCATCATATCAAAAGCATCGGCTACCAGCGCATCTTCCTGTAAGATGATGGGGTCGAGGATCATACCGTTCTCGGCACGTTTTACTTTTCTCACCTCGTTTGCTTGTTCATCTATTGACATGTTTTTGTGCAAAACGCCAATACCGCCTTCCTGTGCTATGGCAATGGCCATTGCTGAGTCTGTAACGGTGTCCATTGCTGCCGAAACAATGGGTATATTCAATTTAATATTCCTGCTGAATTTGGTTGTTATGTCTGTTTCCCTGGGCAGAATGTCAGAATATGCGGGTTCCAGCAATACATCATCGTAAGTAAGACCTTCTCCGACGAATTTATTTGTATCCAGGCTCATGATTCCAGTTTTTAAATTGGTGCAAATGTATGAAAATTATATCATTCCTGATCTTAAAAAATGTTAAGGGAGTTGAATTATACTGGTAAAATAAGTAATTAATATATTACGGCTACTGTGCCTTTTTTGGTTTGCAAACTGCCGCTTGCATCCTTGAATATAATAACATAAACATAAACACCAGGCGGAACATAATTTCCGCTGCGTATACCGTTCCATCCTTTGCCAGGATCGTGCGATTCAAATACCATGTCGCCCCAGCGGTCATAAATACGCAAGGAATAATCAGCAGATTCGATAAATCGGAAAACAGGTTTGAAAATACTGTTGGTGCCTTTCGGGGCGAATGCATTGGGAACAAAAATTTCGCTACTTTGACGGGCAATAGCCTCATTTGATCTTGATGTATCCCTGAAAGCATAATTTATACCTTTTGTTTCAATAGCTTCAACAAAATATGAAAAGTTTGCTGTGGTTTGATTTATTCCTGAGATGTTATCCGTATAAGAGGTAATACCGGATGAAACGGAAGTTATCAGGACCGGATTTGCTGATGCTTCATCCCTTCTGTAAATATCATATTTTTCAATTTCTCCGTCCCATGTTTCATATGGATTCCAGTTGAGCTGGTTTTCTTCATTAGAAGGTGAGTCAATACTCAATAGAATTGTTCTTCCGATATTGCTTTCAATACCCTTGCTGCCGCAACTATCAAGCACCTGTAATTTGTAGTAATAGCTTTGTTGATCAAAATTTGCCTGAAGGTCATAAAAGCTTATGTTGGCATATGTTTCGGGTTGCAAAGTATCTATGGGTTCAAAGGGTCCGGATTCATTTTCGGAGCGAAGAACTTGATATCCGGTAACAAATACCGATGAATCAGTATATACAATCAGTTTAATATTATCATTTTGATTTACCGTGGCTGTTCGTAAATACAGATAGGCAGGTAATTTGGGGTAATAGGTATTGACAGATTGCATGCAGGATGTAGATGTTTTGTCAGTATTGAAAGCTCTCACAAAATATCTGTAGTTTGAAAAAGGCTCAAGATTGGAATGAGTAAATGTGTTTTCTGAAGAATCTATTGTGGACAGGAGTTCAAAATCCACTCCATCTTTACTGTAGTATATTTTGTACCCGGAAAGTTGCGGAAACATATTAATATAACTTGTCCAGTTGAGTTTTGCAGTTTTCTGACAAGGATCAAAATCTATGGGTTTCAGGAGGATTGTGCGAAGCGAATCATTCTTGTTCTCAGGTCCGATACCTCTTCCACTTGTATTCCCGCAACTGTCAATGGCTGCAATACCATACGACCGGTTCCGGAAACATGCATTGGCAGTGCTGTCAGTATAATGTGTGGTGTTCAACCCAACCACTGTATCCAGGGGAGGCCATATTCCTGCCTGATTACGGTAGATAATATACCCCGCAGTACCTGAGTCTTTGCTCATTTGCCAGCCAAGCAGCGCATTTCCGGAAAAATCTGTACCTGCTGAATCCAGAATGGGTTCAGGGGGTTGTGTTAAATCTTCCAGCCAGGCTCCCGCAACATTAGAAACAGAGATGCAGCCAGAGGCGTTTGCTAATTCAATTCTGTAATTGATGGAATCAGGACAAACCTGTATGGTATCTATTAATAAAATACCTGAGGTTTCAGCAATGGGAATCCAGTTCCCGTATGTGTATTTCCGGTAGATTGTGAATTTTGATTCCGATGAAGGCAGGGGAGGAGAGTGTGGGCGATTCCAGTCAAGCCTGGCAATACTGTTGTCGCTTTGGGGGATCAATCTGAGTTTAATAGCCTGTATGGTATCTGAAATAATGGCAGAAGCTCCGCTCAGATTGATCTTTATAAAATAAAAATTATTCAGATTGGCAGGACTTTGATCAGTGTGAAGGTATGAAGCAACCGTGTTGTCATCAATTGTTTCGATTAATGTAAAAGAAGTTGAAAGGGTATTTGAATGGTAAATTTCGTAATTTATAAAATCAGTATTTGAGCTGGCTATCCAGACAAGTTGCACATCCCTGTTATCCTGAACGCTCAAACAGCGAAAAAAATGATCATCCTGAGCCGGCAAACCGGAAACTGCCAACAAACCCGTTAAAAGCAATATGTTTCTTAAAAGCATCAAAGTAATAAAAATAATTATTTTCCAACAACCAGTTCTGAAAGGCTTTCCGGTGCAAGGTGCTTTTGCGCCATTTCCATTAGGTCCTCTGCCTGAATATTGTTTATGGTTTCAATAATCCGGTTAATATAGTTAAAATCCAGGCCATAAACAACCAGGTTTTTAAAAACCTCGGATAACCCGATTGGCCCGTCAAGACTATGTATTAAATTTCCGATCATGTAGTTTTTAATTGTAAATAATTCATTTGCAGGAACAGGCTTATTTCTTAAAATGTTGATCTCTTTATAAATTTCTCCGAGGGCTTTTTCACGCACATCTGCCCCAACTTCTGTGGCAATAAAGAAATAGCCTGATCTTTGCAAAGAAAGAAGCCCGGCTCCTATCCCGTACGTATATCCCTTATCTTCCCGGATATTACTCATTAGCCGTGAACCGAAATATCCTCCCAGTACGGTAGTCAATACTTTCATTTTTATATAGTCGGGATGTTTTTTTGAAAACATGGGCTTACCAATTCTGATCGCCGACTGAAGGGCATTTTCTTTTGCAATAAATTCGTTTTTTGGATTATATTCAATAGCATTGCTGATGTTATCCTTTAATTTGTTTTCAGACCCATTATACCCCAATGTTTTTTCTATTATGGAGGGTAAATCTTTGCCTATTTTGCCGCTAATGATCATTACGGCATTTTTCGGTAGATAAAAATCATTGTAAAAATCCAGAAGGTCATTTCTTAAAATATTATCAAAATCCTCAATTTTTCTTATCTGCCCATAAGCATGTGATCCGAAGATCAGCTTCCAAAAATGTTCCCTGGCAATTTGTTTTACTTTTTGCATGTTGACCAAAAACATCTGCTTTTGTTTCATGGCCATTATTTTTAGCTCATCTTCGGGAAAGGAAGGCTCGTAAATTATTTCCCTCAGGAAAGGTAATATTTTATCCAGGTATTTCACCTGTGAAAGTAACGAAACAGAAGCGAAATCCTTATCGCTGTCGGTCGAGAGGTGAATCCCGTAGTAATCAATGATTTCCGCAATTTGCTTGCTTGTTTTTGACCGGGTTCCTTCTGTTAACATCCGGCTCGTAAACTTTGCTGTTAAGGCTTGATTCTGATAATATGATCCGGCTTTAAACAGCAAATCAATTTTAACGATTTCCTGATCTCCTGCATTAATCAAATAAACAGCTAATCCGTTTTTCAATCTGAGAAAGGATGGATTTCTCAAATCAAGTTGTTTGATTTTTTTAATTTCAGGTGCCTTTGTTCTGTCGGGATTTATCATGATTTATTATTTGAGAGGTAATAAAGTGTTGAACGATTGTTTTCAGTAAATAAACTGTTTGCGGTATCTTTAACATTTTGAATGCTCACCCTTCGATATTTGTCCTTTTGCCGGTTTATGAGATTAATATCCCCCAGCAGGTCATAATAAGCCAGATTTATTGCCCTGTTCAGCAAACTGATCTCAGAATAGGTCAGGGCAGCTTCAACTTTGTTTTTAACCTTTTGTAGTTCATCTTCCATCACAGGATTGTTTTTCAGACACTCAATTTCTTCATGAATGGCTTCTTCTGCATCGGATATTTTTATC
>CAZTAW010000080.1:0-13367 GCA_964611705.1 uncultured Bacteroidales bacterium | reverse complement strand
AAATATTTATTGAAATGAAAAGCCGGCTTCTTATGCAGGGGGCTGGCTTTTATTATATCCTCTCCGTCAGCTTCTTCACAAACTTCATATCCCCCAGAAATTCTTTTGCAATAATCCTGAGTACAGTGTATGATGGAATGGCAAGTATCATTCCCGGTATACCGGCCAGGCTTCCTGCCATAATGATGACAAGGAAAATTTCCAGCGGACGGGCCTTTACCACACTTGAATAGATAAAAGGTTGATAAAAAACATTGTCAATTGCATTGGAAATGAGCCAAACAGCAATAATACCCAGGCTCAGCCATAATATCTGATCGTACATGCCAAGGCTAAGCGAGGTCGTTATACCAAAAACTACTGCAATCGAACCCCCGATCAATGGCCCCAGATAGGGTATAATATTGAGCAAGCCCCCGAAAAAGCCAATAAACAGGGCGTTTTTTACTCCTATTATTGTCAGGCCTATTGTTAGAAGGGTAATCATAGTAAGAACTTCGCCAAGTAAGCCAATAAAATACTTCGACAAAAGTGATCTGGTTTTTTGCATAATGTGTTTAATCTTTTCCTCCTGTTTTTTCGGAGCAATAAGAATTACAATATTTTCAAGCATGTTTTCATCCTGCAAGAAGAAAAAAGTTATAAAAAGTACCGAAAACACACCCATTAGAAAAGAACCTGTTGCACTTAAAATATTGGAAAACAAATTTGAAAATGTTGTCATGCTGATCACGGATTCCACCTGGGCTTTCAGGGCTGCTTCAATGGTTTGGCCTTCCTGAATGATGTTGGTCTCAATCAGGAAGTTTTGTATTGAATTGATAGCTCCACGAAAATGATTGAGGGTTTCGTCTATATCAATGTTAGATATTACCTTTGCCTGGTTGGAGATCAGAGGTACAAAAAACCATATAAATCCCACCAGTAATCCAAGCATCAGCACTAAAGTGAAAAAGGAAGCCAGGGAGCGGCTGATCCCGAATTTCCATATTTTTATTCTTGTAATGCGTTTAACAAGCGGTCTTCCAATGATGGAAAGCACAGCAGCAATAATAATGTATATGACAATGTTCCAGAAATACCATACAAAAAAGCCCAGTAAAAGGAAACCCAGTATTGCCAAATAAGACCTGTATTTGTTGTTGATCATAAAATCGGTTTTCTACAAATATAAAACAATCCTAAATCTATCAAAAAATAAATGTTATAAAAAGCATAGAATGATTCTAAATAACTATTATATTTGTCAGATATTCAAATGTATTGTTGATGATAAAAACATCGGGATTTTTTAAAAAACTTAAAAAACGCTGGGGAATACAAGATAACAAACATGTTATTATAGTACTGTTAGTGTTTTCGCTTACAGGTTTTTCAACCCTGTTCGCAGAAGAACTAATCGTTCATTGGCTAAATATGCCTGGAAAACATAGCTGGGGCTATCGTATTCTTTTTTTTGTTTTCCTCAGTTTACCAATATACAATATCCTGTTACTTGTCTGGGGTTTTATGTTTGGGCAATTCTGGTTTTTTCTGAATTTTGAAAAAAAGTTTTTTGGAAGTATTGGAAAAGGGATTGTTATTTTGTTTAGGAAATTATTCAGAATCAGATAACATCTTACTCAAAATTAATTGATTAGCTGCAAACAATATTATAGTGAATTGTAAACTCTCTGTTTTTGTGGCATGAAGAAAAACACGAACTTTGCTGTCATTATTAATTATGATAGAAATACTGCTAAATATTCTACCCGTTATCCTTTTGTTTTTCGTGGGATTGATCCTTAACCGCACCGGGATTGTTAAGAGAGAGCATGGGGATGTTTTCATCAAGATCGTGTTTTATGTTGCCCTGCCTGGTATGATCATGGATTCGATCCCCAATATTGAACTAAGCGCTGAGCTGGCATTTCTACCCCTTATTTCAGCCATCGTTATTTTTTCAATGTATTTTATCTCCTCATTTTTTGGCAGAATGATGGGTTTAAAACCCACAACCCTTGGTGTTTTTATTATTGGTACCATGATCCTGAACAATGGGTTGTTGTTCCCATTCATTATAGAAACATACGGGAATGAAGGTTTGGTCAGGCTTGTAATCTTTGATTTCAGCAACGGATTACTGGCATTTACTTTTGTGTACTACCAGGCATGTAAGTTTGGAACCAAAACCAACAATGATAAAACACTATATAAAAAATTCCTGTTTTCGCCTACTATCTGGGCTTTGGTTGCAGGAATAGTTCTAAACCTGACCAATGCAAGCATCCCGCCATTGCTGACAAAATTTTTTCAAATTTCAGGTGATCTAACCATTCCCTTGATCATGCTGGCGCTGGGAGTTTATTTTACACCCCGCATCATCAAGGCAGTACCTTTATTTTCGGCCATCTTAATAAGGTCAGGAATTGGATTTGTAATCGGGCTTCTTCTCTGCTCTCTTTTTAATATTGAAGGACTAAGCAGAACCATTGTACTGATATCATCAGCGGCCCCGGTTGGATTTAATTCTCTTACTTTTGCCACACTTGAGGACATGGATAAAGAATTTGCTGCCAGTTTGGTTTCCGTTGCTATGATAATCGGGCTGATCGTGGCACCCATTCTTATTATGATTCTGTAGGTACACTATTTTTGTATATTTACAAAAAATGAATGATGATGCCCCGTTTAAAGAAGATTCTTAAAAAAACACTGTCTATCCTAAAAAGAACATTGAAAATTGTATTGATCACTTTGGGCATCATTACAACGGTTATGATTATATTGAGTTTCACCGACCAGCCTTTCTGGGCGTATTACTGGCTGGGTACACATAGTTCTGAGCTGACCGGAGAACCTGAATATATTGTGGTGATGGGTGCCGGGGGTATGCCAAGCCCGCAGGGATTGATGAGATGCTATTATGCAGCCGAAGCTGCAGAACGTTTTCCTGATGCCGTTGTAGTTATTGCACTTCCAACACTCAGGGAATATTTCTATGTAAGTCATCCATACAAGATGTTCAAAGAAATTGCGCGGCGCGGCATTGACACTACAAGGTTTATTTTTGAGATCAACGGGACAAATACATACGAGCAGGCACGGGAAATATCCAAAATGATCAACCGGAAAGATACAACCGAACTGTTAATAGTCACGTCACCGGATCATATGATGAGAAGTGTGTTAACATTCCGGAAATTCGGTTTCCGGGAAGTCGGAGGTATACCTTCTTTCGAAGATGCGCTTGATGAGGATTTTTTGCTTACGGAGAGAGAGAGAGAGCAAAAGATCAAATCGCCCGACAGAAACGTTACTTTACGCTATAACATGTGGAATTACCTGAAATATGAAATAGCCATTATCCGCGAAATGTTTGCCCTGGGGTATTATAAGGTCCGTGGCTGGATTTAGATCAAAAAGGAAATGTAATTGAAAATTTCCAGGCAAAATTGTCCCAGACCTTGCTAAAAGAATAAGGTCCATAGCGGTAAAAAGCTCCCAGCCCGATTTTGTAAAGCTGCAGGTCTATCAGATCATTAACCAAAACACCCGATTCATAATAACCTAAGTTCATTTGTTTGAAATCGGTGTTTAGATGCATTTCCGGATTGTTCAAACTTCCGATGGAAAAATTTGTGACTATTTCCAGTTGGGGTCGGAATCTCCTGTTACCCATAAGCAGTTTTCCAAAATTATGATTAAGATAAATGGCAATATATTTATTTGAAAGAAATTCATTCATTCGCATGGTCGCAAAACTCATTGGAGCATAAATGGTAAATGTTCTGAAACTTCCGTTGCCATCATAAAAATTACAGTAAGGAAGATTCCCATCAATATATCCGGCGCGCAACCTTACTTTCATTTCGCCAAGATATTTGAAAAAGAATGAGTCGTCAAACTGCAAATCAAAACGGTGATAGCCCAAATTTCCATCCGGTATGTCATCAAAACCCTTGGTATATCTAAAATTGATGATCGGAAATTTGGTACCCAATGATACTTTTGAATGCGCTGTTTTGATAAATTTTTCACGAAACGCAAAACGGAAGCCGGCTGATAGCTCCGTAAAACGAAAATCATGCAATGCCCGTGATTCATAGGGCTCAAAAGCTGCATATTTATAGTCGCCGTGTGCCTTTTTACGGTTCTGTTCAAAACCCATTGTAAACTTAAAATGACGCAATGCCCTGAATCCGGCTTGGGCATACCATCTTTCCGTCAGGGTCATTCTTTTAATCAGGAAATCTCTGAAATTTCCGGGGTCAAAAACATTATCATTTTTATTAAAAAAGTATACGCCACCACTCTCCAACACGTTAAAGGAATAACCAAAGCCAACATCAATTTCTTTATTGCGGGATAAAAGAAAGCGCAAGTCTCCACCGTATTTTGCCCGCTTATCTTTAAAGCCATATCCCCAGAAACCTTTCAACTGCATCCATCTGCTAAGCTTTTCATTGGTATGACCTCCCAAACCCAGGTATAATCCTTCATAAGCATTATAATGTACAAAATCATTCAAATTGATATTGAAAATCCCCCAGGGTATTTCTCCCGACATCAGGGTTTCGAAGGTTTTTGCTATACGGTCGAAATCATGTTTTTCTCCTAAACTATCAAGAAAATGATAGGTGTTTCTTTCGCGATCGGTAAGTGAGTCAATTCTGTAGTGGTCCCAGTATTGCGGTTTTCTTTCGGAAGCTTTTGGCTTTATTTCTACGGCAATATTGTTAAAATCACTTCTTTTAAGACCAGGGTTCAGATTTATATCTCGTATATAGCTTTTACCAATACCCAACGGAAAATCAATATTTGTAGTATCGCTTCCCGGACTGATATAAATATTGGAATCAGCTACAATCAATCCACCCAGGAACACTTCTGTTTTCAATTGAACCGGAAACCATTGCTTACCATCTATCAGCTCATACATTTGTTCAATCCGCATGCTGATGCCCGTTTCCTTTTTTGCCGGTTCGGCAATCACATTCTGAATTGCCCAGTTTTTTGTATTAATCGAAAGTACACCCTTCAGGCCATCAAATCTTGTGTTTTTTCGTGGCCGGTAAGAAATGATAAAGACAGAATCGCCGGTTGTCGTGTATGTTGTATCTCTGAGAAGAAAAAAGTATTTTCTTTTACTTCCTTTCGAGATGGGATTGATGTAGTTTTTATCAGCGATCTTTATTCTTTCTTTATAAAAAGAGGTGGATTGCATCTGTGAAATAAGAAATACAACGATGGGATCTTTGAAACCCGAAATTTTGGTGGCAATTACATCTTCCCGATTGCGGTCGGGTTTCATAAACTTACGCTCCGAAACAGATTCCATTAAAAAAAGATGATGCTTTTCAAGAAAATTCTTTAATTCTTTTGCATCACTTGTATCGGTTTCGATGGTATCAAAACAGACCAATGAGTCCGGTTCAATGCTAAAGATCATTTTATCATATGATACATAGGTAAAAGCATCCAGCTTTTCAGGATCATTTTTATCACGGTTGGCAATTACATTTTTAATAATGCGGTGAGCAGGGTTTTCAGCAGGGAAAACTTCAACCTCCTCAAGTTGATATTCGGCAGGTTCCAATTGAACTGATACAACCGCTTCCGGATCGCTGATGACAATTTCTTTGCTTTGATATCCAACATAAGAAAATTGAAGCATTTGAATCGGCTCGGATGCGCAAATTTTAAACTTACCATCTATATCTGTCGTACTACCCGTTTTCCCCTCATTTACAAGCACATGCACAAATGCCAGGGTTTCAATGTTCTTTGCATCAATTACTTTCCCCTGAATGCAGTGTTCCTGTGCACTTAATGATATAAGCTGAAAAAGAAGAAAAAACAATAGAATGGATTTTTGGATAAGCATTTTTGATAAATTGGTTTTTTGTTATACTGCAAAGTATTTTTCGAGTTCAGTCAGTGTATCTTTACGGGTTCTGATATCATGTGCGATCTGTCCCTCATGTAAAACTACAATTCTTTCACAAACCTCAGTAATGTGGTTCAGGTCATGACTGGAAATCAGCATTGTAACTTCTTGTTCTGTTATTAGTTTTTTAAGGAGTGCTTTCAATCTGATCTGTGTTGAAGGATCAAGGCTGTTAAAGGGTTCATCAAGCACCAAAATTTCAGGCCTGGGCATCAAAGCGGCTGCGATACCTGTTTTTTGACGGTTTCCGCTCGAGAGTTCCCGTATCAGCTTCTTTTTACCTGTAATTTCATTATTGAAGAATTCATCAAAATCCTTATAAAACTGATCCAAATCGCCCTGCGATAACCCATAAACATCAGCCACAAAGCGGAAATACTCTTCCGGTGTAAGAAAATCAATCAAAAAGCTATCATCAAGGTAGGAACCTGTATAAATCTTCCAATCTTCATTTTTAGAAACGTCTTCATTTTTAGAAAGAACAATACCTGAATCCGGACGTATCAAATCAAGTATGCAACGAAACATTGTTGTTTTGCCGGCTCCGTTATTACCAACCAGCCCGAAACTTTCGCCTTTTTGTATTTCCAGCGCAATAATGGTTCCTGTAATCCCTAAAGATTTGAGATATCTTATATCTGAAATTCGATCAAGTTTTCTGTCCTTTTTAATATTGATTTCCTCCGGATACCGTTTTCGATTTAAAAACCTGTAATGTATCCGGTAAGCGATGATCATCCAGATCAAGGGAATAAAAAGATAAACAGGCCTGTAAACAAACAATCCAAAAAACTGAGAAGACAAAGATGATAGTGAAAGCAGGTTAAAATAATCCAAAAGATAAAGCAACAGTACAATCATTCCATAAACGGCTACTATCAATGGTTTTGAACCAAGCTGACGCTTCAGGTACGTGGCCAGAAAATTATTTCCCATTATCATCAACAGAAGTGCCACCATCCAGGTTAATCCTGAAACATCTCCCGCCCGTGTAGCAATTAGTCTTATTGATACGGGTATTAACAGAAGTAAAGGCAGAAGATTAATTACATTAAAAATAGTTTTGGCAACCACAAAATGAACAATCTTAGTTTTTTTAACGGGCAGATGAAGATAGGATTCAATATTGATCTTAGGCAAGCCTTGCAATATAAACCTGAAAAGCAGATCAATGAAAAAGTAATAAAGCAGAAATCCGTTAAAGATCATAATATGGTTCATTCCAGGAAAGGCTTTATTCATAATAGGATTGATCAGCATTCCTAACAGCAGCAAGTATGCCATCATAAGAAGAATAAAAAAACCGATGATAATATTAAGCATCAGATTTTTTTGCCACATGGGGGAGCGCAATGCTGCTTTCCATTGCTGTGAGATAAACCATTTAAGCATACGATGAAATTATTTTAGTTTGATGGTGCAAATTTCGGGCACGAATATACAACAAACTTAATCTCAGTTTCTTGTTATTTAACAATTCTTAACTATTCACATTAAATTGTATCAAACATGAACATCTACGGTTCATTTTCGAACAACATTAACTTTATTTTTCACGAAACCAATGAACAATCAATATGAAAAAATTAGTATATTCGTAAGTTCTTTATTTTCAACGCTTATGAAAATACTGCTTTTACAATTCTACAATGAGCAACGCAAGACTTTTGAAGAGCATCTTGAGTTGGTAACAAGCACGAATGATGTTGAAACCATACATAAGCTCAGGCTCAGTATAAAGCGCATCAGGGCACTTTTTACATTCTTTCAGTTTTTGGATAATAAATCTAAGAAAGGCCAGAAACCTCTCAAAGAATTAAAGGTGGTTTATAAACCTGCCGGAAAAATCAGGGATGTTCAGGTGCACATCGGTTTACTGGATTCATATGAAAAAAGGCTTGAATTTGAGTTTGTAAAATACAGATCGTACCTTAAAGAAATTGAAAATCAACATCATCTAAACCTGAAAAAGAGTGCAAAAATTTTTTCTGTTACTCCATTGGAAAAACTGCATAAGAAAACCGAGCATATCATTGAGAAATATTCAACCGCAGAGATCAAGGAAAATGCAAGCAAGCTGCTGGATAAAAAGTTTGATATCATTGAAAACCTGAACAAAATACCAACCGATAAAGAAAAAAATCTTCATGAGATAAGAAGAATATTAAAAGAGGTACGTTATCTGCTGAACATTTTTAATGGCAGGATACCTGAAACAAAACGCATTAAAGTATCACTTACCAGATTAAAACAAATAGAACAAACCCTTGGCAAATGGCATGACCAGGTGAACGCATCCTATTTTGTTAAAGAATATCTTGAAAGCAATGAGATAGAAGACAAGGCGCAAAAGGAAAAATATAAGCTACTTTTAAAAAGTATCAGCCGTTATAAATCGAGTTTGCTTTCCAGAACCAAGCATGCTTTTAAGTATGAATTAAAAGTCTGATTTTGAGCGATTCAGTAAAATCCACACCTGTTTGATTGTCCGGGCAAAGCAGCACCTATAACAAATTAGCCATTTCGTCGGCCAGGTTAGTATTCGTTTCGGATTCTTTGAAAGATTGCTCACCGTATTTTCTGGCCGTTGAATTGTATTTAAATCATGAAAATATTTTTCTAAAAAAAAGTATCTGTCGTATTCAAAAATACTATACCATTGCAAAATTAAAACAATACGGATGTACATTGCAAAAACCCTCTCCGGTCTTGAAGAAGTACTTGCGAAAGAACTCAGGCAACTACAGGCCGGAAATATTGAGATTCTGAAAAGAGCTGTTAGTTTCGAAGGTGATAAAGCCATGCTGTACAAGGCAAATTATCTGTGTCGAACAGCCTTGAGAATCTTAAAACCTATAGCACAGTTTGAGGTTAATGATGAAAACAAATTATATCAAAATACCCTGAATATCCCTTGGGAAAAATATATTGACCTGAAAAAAACATTTGCGATTGATAGTTTTGTGGCTAACTCCAACATAACCCATTCATATTACGCTGCATTAAAAACCAAAGATGCCATTGCTGATTATTTTGTAAAAAAGGAAGGAAAACGTCCATCGGTTGAAACCAAAAAACCTGATATACAACTCAACTTGCATATCACTAATAATTTTGCTACCATTTCGCTTGATAGTTCCGGTGATTCCTTGCATAAAAGAGGTTCGAAGCAATTTGGTGGGAAAGCTCCTATCAATGAAGTTTTAGCCGCGGGTTTGATATACCTGAGTGGATGGGATCATAAAAGTACATTACTGGATCCTTTTTGTGGCTCAGGAACAATTCTGATGGAAGCGGCCATGTACGCTCAAAATATCCCGGCAGGCTATTATAAAAACTCATTTTGTTTTGAAAACTGGAATGATTTTGACAAAACCCTCTGGGAAGACATAAAAAATAAAGCTCTGTCAAATATTAAAGAAGCTGATATAGAAATCATCGGAACTGACAAATCATATGAATCGGCAAAGATAGCAGAGCTAAATACCAAGAAAGCGAGGTTACATAAGGATGTCCATATTGTAAGAAAGGCATTCGAAGATTTTGACCCTCCTGCTGAAAAAGGAATTATCATTACCAATCCGCCCTATGGTGAAAGGATCAAAACCGATGATATTATTGCCTTATATAAAATGATAGGCAATCAATTGAAAACGAAGTATGCAGGATGGAATGCCTGCATCATCAGTTCGGATTTTAAAGCGTTAAGGTTTATCGGATTGAAGCCTTCCGAAAAATATGATGTTTTCAACGGAAAAATTCCATGTAAATTTGTTAAATTTGAACTCTACCAGGGAAGCCGTAAAAGGGAAAACAAGCATAAGAATAACAGAACAGGAAAAATACAATATGCTGAAAATAAAGAAAATAGGCATTCTGACTTCAGGAGGTGATTCCCCCGGAATGAATGCAGCAATCAGGGCTATTACACGCACAGGGATACATAATGATCTTGAGGTATTTGGGATCATGAGTGGTTACAAAGGATTGATCAGCGGTGACATTATTAAACTTGAAACGTTTTCGGTTGGGAATATAATACAACGTGGAGGTACATTCTTGAAATCGGCCAGAAGTGAAGAATTCAAGACCAGGAAGGGGCGTGAAAAAGCCTATCAAAACATCAAGAAATTCAAGCTGGATGCAATTATTGTTATAGGCGGAGATGGTACGTTCACAGGTGCCAGTATTTTCAGCAGGGAATTTGATCTCTCCATTATTGGTCTGCCCGGAACCATTGACAATGATCTGTACGGCACTGATTATACAATTGGCTATGATACTGCCATTAACAATGTTGTACAAGCTGTGGATAAGATCAGGGATACTGCTTCAGCACATGACAGGTTATTTCTTGTTGAGGTAATGGGCAGAGATGCCGGTTTTATTGCATTGCGCAGTGGCATAGCATCTGGTGCGGAAGATATATTAATTCCGGAAACCAAAACATATATCAAAGATCTGATCCATAAGCTTCATTATAACCGCAGGGCTAATAAGCATTCGGGAATAGTTATGGTAGCTGAAGGCGATGATGAAGGAGGCGCTTATGACATTGCTAAAAAGGTAAAAGAAGAATGTCCCAATTATGAGATCAGGGTGACGATTTTGGGTCATACCCAGCGAGGTGGCCCACCAACATGCATGGACAGGGTGTTGGCAAGCAAACTTGGTTATGAAGCCGTCAGGGCATTGCTAAAAGGAAAGTATGGTGTAATGGTTGGTGAGATTGAAAATAAAATCGTATTTACCCCATTCGAAAAGGCCATCAAACAACACCAGAAAATCAATAAACCTCTGCTGGAAATGGCAAGGGTGTTGTCAATATAATATTAAGTTTCTAAGAAGATATGTATCATCTTTGTTAAACTGAATTATTATGCCACAAAATCACAAAAAATGGAACGTAAAACACTTTTCACCGAAATATTGCTGCCGCTTCCTGTAAAGGGTTTGTTTACCTATCGTGTTCCGTATGAATTTAACGAATTAATAAAAGAAGGCCAGCGGGTGGTTGTGCAATTCGGCAGGAAAAAGATATATACCGGGATCGTCTTTAACGTTCATGAAAATCCACCAAAGAATTATGCTGTAAAATATATTATTTCCATCCTTGATATCAATCCCATTGTAAATCAAAAACAACTGCAGTTCTGGCAATGGATAAGTTCTTATTATATTAGTTTTTTGGGGGAAGTAATGAATACTGCTTTACCTTCTTCCCTGAAACTGGCAAGCGAAACAAAAATCAAATTACATTCGGATTATAAAGGGGATATTTCGAACCTGAACGAAAGGGAACTTTTTGTAACAGAAGCCTTGCATTCGCAGGAAAAACTGACTATTACAGAATTATCAGAAATTGCCGGTATTAAAAAAGTGATCCCGCTGATCAAAACCATGATCGAAAAAGAGATCATCCTGATCGAAGAAGAATTAAGCGATCCTTATAAACCCAAAAAAGAAACCTATGTTGAGCTTTCCGGTGAACTGAAAAACAATGAAGAAAAGCTTCAGAAAGTTTTTTCGGAATTGGAAAAAAGAGCTTATAGGCAACTAGAAATTTTGATGACTTTTATCCATCTCTCACAAAATTATAAAGATGTATCAAGGTCTGATTTGTTGAAAAAATCAAAAGCATCCTATGCCCAGCTAAGTGCCCTGGTTGAGAAAGGTGTTTTTAAAATTCATGAAAAAGAAATCAGCCGACTGGATGAATTCGAAGCCAAACAACAACCTGCTGATATTGAGCTTACCGAAAAACAAAAACTTGCTTTTAAGGAGATTAATTCCGTTTTTAAAGAAAAGAAAGTGACGCTATTGCATGGTGTCACTTCTTCAGGGAAGACAGAAATATATATTAAGCTGATACAGGAAACCATCGAAAAAGGCAAACAAGTTCTGTATTTGCTTCCTGAAATCGCATTAACAACTCAGATCATCAATCGTTTAAGAAAATATTTTGGTGACAAGGTCGGTGTTTATCATTCCAGATATGGCAAAAATGAAAAGGTGGAAATCTGGAACAGGGTAAATAATGGCAATCAAAAAGATAGTAAATACAAGATAATTATTGGTCCAAGATCTGCGTTATTTCTTCCTTTCAGCGACCTGGGACTGATTATTGTTGATGAAGAACATGATAATTCATTTAAGCAATTTGATCCGGCACCTCGGTATCATGCCAGGGATTCGGCGATTTACCTGGCAGGAATTCATCAAGCTAACGTTATTTTGGGTTCTGCCACACCTTCCATAGAAAGTTATTACAATACGAAAGAAGGAAAATACAAACTGGTTGAGTTGACTGAGAGATATGGCGGGATTAGAATGCCAGAGATCATCATTGCGGATATACGCGCTGAAAGCCGCTACAAAACCATGAAATCACATTTCAGCTCGCTGTTGCTTGAATATATGCGGATTGCGCTTGAAAACAAAAAACAGATCATTCTTTTCCAAAATCGCCGTGGATTTTCCCTTCGCCTGGAATGCAATACATGTGGTCATATTCCTCAATGCAAAAACTGCGATGTAACACTGATCTATCACAAATTCAACAACCAGCTCCGCTGCCATTACTGTGGCTGGACAACAAGAATTCCTGAAAAGTGCCCTGCATGCGGCAACACTACCTTGCTGATGCGTGGATTTGGCACTGAAAAGGTTGAGGATGAACTGGCCATCCTTTTCCCCGACCCTGTTATCAAAAGAATGGATCTGGATACGACCCGAAAAAAGCATGCTTATCAACAAATAATCACCGATTTTGAGCAAAGGAAAATTGACATCCTCGTGGGTACCCAGATGGTAACCAAAGGACTGGATTTCGATAATGTAAGTATGGTAGGTATATTAAATGCGGATAATATGCTGTCCTACCCGGATTTCCGCTCCCAGGAAAGAAGTTTTCAGTTAATGGCACAAGTCAGCGGACGGGCCGGAAGAAAAGGTAAAAGAGGTGAAGTGATCATACAAACATACAATCCGCAGCATCATATTATTCAAAATGTAATTGACCATGACTTCCTTTCAATGTATAAAAATGAAATCCGGGAACGGGCGAAATATAAATATCCGCCATTTTTCAGGTTGATATTGCTTAAATTGAAACATAAAGACAATCAACGTCTAAATAGCGGGGCTCGTGTACTGGCTGAAATCCTTCGTGAACAATTCGGAAAACGTATTCTTGGACCTGAATATCCGATTGTTTCCAGAATTAAGAATCAATACATAAAAACTATCCTGATTAAACTTGAACGAACAGCTTCCCTGCATCAAATGAAAATTGAATTAAAAAATAAAATTGAAGAATTTGAGAAAATTCAGGAGTTTAAAAGTGTGCGGGTGCAGGTGGATGTGGACACGGTTTAATCCGCCTGAGGCGGACAAGGGTTAATTCCCCGCCCCCTGGGGCGTTTTTAAATATTCCATT
>CAZTAW010000079.1:0-13429 GCA_964611705.1 uncultured Bacteroidales bacterium | reverse complement strand
TTCGCCCCATCGGATATACATGCGCATGAGCATCTGTGCCCAATCCTGGCTTTCTGTGCCACCGGCGCCCGGATTTATTTGTAATATCGCCGAAAGCTTATCTTCTTCTCCACTTAGCATTCTCAAAAACTCCAGGTCTTCGATCAATTTAAGCGCTTTTTCGTATTGTTTACCGGTTTCTTCTTCCGTGGCTTCATCCGCCTCGAAAAACTCAAACATTACTTCAAGGTCTTCGAAGGATGATTTGGCTTTTTCATATGATTCGATCCATCTTTTTTTATCATTAATGGTTTTGAGTATTTCTTCGGCTTCTTTTGTCTCATCCCAGAAATCGGGCTGTGAGGATTGTTTTTCAAGTTCTTTTACATCTTCTTCCCTGGCATCAATGTCAAAGGTACCCCCTCAAGGCTTCAAGCCTCTTACGTATTTCTTTTAGCATTCCTTCGGTTATCATAATTTCTGATTTTTATTGAAATGCAAAAGTAAGAAAATGTGAATAAACTACCCCGCCGCAGAGCAGCGGAGTATTAAATGAAATATTGAAAAACATTCCAAGGGGCGGGGAATTAACCCTCGTCCGCCTCAGGCGGATTAAAAAAATACATTGAGACCCTTATTTATAGTGCTCTCCAATAACTTTCCAGACCAGGTTCGGGGTAAAACCTTTTGAGATAGCATAGGCAGCTAGTTTTTGCTTTCTTTTAAAAACATCTTCCTCTTTAAGTGTATTGTCTTTACGTGAAATGATTTCTTTCAGTGCAATCAGATATTCATCATCATCTATATCATTCAATCCCATTTGTATGTATATATCAGGAATATTCCTTTTCTTGAGTTCATAGATGATCTTGTTCCTGCCCCAGTTATTTATTCGCAACTTGCTGCCGGCATATATCTTTGCAAAACGTTCTTCATTAATGAAATCTTCATTAATCAAATCATTGATGATCTTATTGATCACCTCGGGCTGAACATTCCACTTCTTCAGCTTAAGTTGAACATCCTGTATGCACCTTTCCTGATAGGAACAGAAGTTTTCCATTTTTGAAAGCAGGTATGGATAATCAGCGGTCATAATTATAAACATCTATTAACACCACAAGTTACAAAAAATCAATAATATCAGGAAGAACTCTTTTCTATTCTGACATTAATTGGTCAACCAATTCCGGCACTCCCTCAGCAGCCTTCTTCCTGATGATATCAAGATTAGAGACAACACCCATGGGAGTGGCTTTTGGATCAACAAGGTACTTCTTGCTTTTTTCAGGAACATAGTTTATTAAACCCGCTGCCGGATAAACTAACAGTGAGGTACCAATGACCAGAAAAATATCAGCAGTTTCTGCAATCCCGGCAGCAGGCATGATGTTGTCAACCGATTCACCGAACCAAACTACATGAGGCCTGAGTTGTGAGTTTTTCTCACAAAGATCGCCGATTTTCAGCTCTGGGCCATCAATATCATAAACCAGGTTTTCATCAACTGTACTTCTTGATTTGCGGATCTCGCCATGCAAATGCAAAATACTTTTTGAGCCGGCCCTTTCATGCAGATCATCAACATTTTGAGTAATGATCTGCACATCGTATTTCTTCTCCAGCTTAACCAATGCATAATGCGCTGCATTGGGTTCTGCTTCTAAAAGCTGTTTTCGCCGCATATTATAAAACTCAAGTACAAGTTCAGGGTCTCTTTCCCAGGCTTGTGGGGAGGCAAGCTCCTCAAAGCGATATTGCTTCCACATACCATCATCGTCCCTGAAAGTTTTGATACCACTTTCAGCGCTTATACCAGCGCCAGTTAAAACAACCAGTTTTTTCATAACATAAAAATAAAAAAAGCATCCTGCTTTTACAACAAGATGCTTTAAAATAAAATCTATTTTTTTAGGCAAATAGCTTCATATCATCCAGAACCTTCATTACTTTTTTAACAGAAGCTGCCGAGTCATCCATCAGCTTTTTTTCATCCTTATTCAACTGCAGTTCAAATATTTCCTCAATTCCGTTCTTGCCCAGCTTAACGGGAACCCCCATGTAAATATCTTTTAATCCATATTCTCCATTCAGGTAAGCACAAACCGGGAAAATTCTTTTCTGGTCATCTACAATACCTTCAACCATTTGGGCTGCAGCAGCTCCGGGTGCATACCATGCAGATGTTCCCATAAGATTTACCAGCTCTCCACCACCAACACGGGTACGTTCAACAATTTTCGTGATTTCGTCTTCTGTTAACAATTCATGAATAGGAATACCATTCACGGCTGTATATCTTGGCAACGGAACCATTGTATCACCGTGACCACCTAAGGAAAGCGAAAGAATATCCTTTGGCGAAACATCCAGTGCTTCCGCAATAAATGCACGGTAACGGGCAGTATCAAGCACCCCGGCCATCCCGAATACTTTTTGATATGGTTTGTTGGAAGCCTTATAAGCACAATAGGTCATTACATCCAATGGATTTGAAACAACGATCACTATAGCATCCGGTGAATATTTAACAACTTTTTCGGTAACATCCCTCACTATCTGAGCATTAGTCTTAATCAGGTCATCACGTGACATTCCTGGTTTACGAGGCATGCCTGATGTAATCACAATAACTCCTGAGCCTCTTGATTTCAGGTAATCATTGGTTACACCGGTAACACGTGTGTTAAACATATTGATAGATGAAGACTGCCAGATATCGAGCGCTTTTCCCTCAGCAAGGCCTTCTTTGATGTCAACCAATACTACTTCACGTGCGAGATCTTTGTGGGCAATAACGTTAGCACAAGTGGCGCCAACATTACCTGCACCAACTACGGTAATTTTATTCATAATACTTTCTTTTTGTTTTTTCTTCTTTTTAATAGGACTAATTATTAAACTCACCTTATTTGAGACAAGCATATGTGATCATCCTAAATCAAGGCAAGCACATAAATATTGTTTACAAATTATTAGCCGGTACGCAAATATAAAACAAAATAAATGCTTTGGCAAGTAGTATGATCTGATCAAAGCAATAAACATACTGAACAAGAGGCAGTTTTAATATATAGAAATTTGGATGTTTGGCCAGATGGACAGCAGTCATTGGTCATTGATTTTGATAAATGGCTTTTTAACTGACCAGAGACTAATGACAAATAGCTATATTAATCTACATTGTAATAAACTACACGGTTTCTTCATTCTCCGTTAACCCTGCGCTCAACGCATTGTGCATCAATCACTGCAATGGAAACCATATTTACTATATCAGTTACACTTGCGTCTATATTGAGCACATGAACAGATTTTTTCATTCCATTGATTACCGGTCCGATCACTTCATAATGCCCCATTTCCTGCATAAGCTTGTAGGCAATATTACCTGCAGACAGATACGGAAAGATCAGAACATTGGCTGGTCCGTCAATCAATTTTGAAAAGGGGAAATTCTCCCTTAAAGTTTCTTGATTCAATGCAACATTTGCCTGCATTTCACCATCCACTATCAGGTTTGGATGGTTTTTATGCAGGTATGCAACTGCTTCGCGTTGTTTTGTTGGTATGTTTCCCTCGTATGAACCAAAATTGGAATAGGAGACAAAAGCTACCCTGGGGGCGATTTTGAATTGTTCAACGGCATAGGTCGTTTGTAAGGTTATTTCAACCAGTTGCTCCCTGGTCGGGTTTTTGTTTACTGTACAATCGGCAAAGAATATCGGGCCTTCTTTGGTATTGATAATGTACATTCCCGAAACCAAATTGGTATCAGCTTTCATTCCTATGATTTGTATAGCCGGCTGCAATGTATCCGGATAATTTCTCGTAAGCCCTGATACCATTGCATCTGCGTAACCTGACTCAACCAACATTGGGGCAAAATAATGCCTGAGGGTCATCATTTCTTTAGCAACAGGCCAGGTGACTCCCCTCCGCTGACGTTTTTCATAGAACAATTTGGCGTATTTGAGTCTTAAATCTTCGATTTTATGGGATTTGGGATCAAGCACCTCAATATCATTTTCTTCAATAATCAGTTCGTTTTTTCTTATCAAGTCCCAGATGTATTTTTCATTGCCCAACAAAACTGGTTTTGCAACATTCTCGTTGAGCACAATTTCAATCGCTTTCAGTGTTTTGTAATTTTCAGCATCAGCAAAAACAATTTTTTTGGATTGATGTTTTGCTCTGGCTTTAATCTGTCTGATAATCGGATTACTGACTCCCAATCGCTTACTTAATTCTTCAGTATATCTGGCCCAATCGGTAATGGATTTTCTGGCAACACCCGTATCCATGGCTGCTTTGGCAACTGCGGGAGCTAATTTAGTGATCAGCCTTGGGTCCATGGGTTTGGGAATGATATAGTCTTTACCAAATTTAAGATTGGTGATGTGAAAAGCAACATTCACTTCCTCCGGTACAGGTTCTTTTGCCAGATCCGCAAGTGCCCTTGATGCAGCCAATTTCATTTCATCATTAATGGTAGTTGATCTGACATCCATTGCTCCCCGGAAAATAAAGGGGAAACCCAACACATTATTGATTTGGTTAGGATAATCGGAACGTCCGGTAGCCATGATAATATCATCACGTATTGCAATAGCTTCTTCCGGAAGAATTTCCGGAACGGGATTTGCTAAAGCAAAAACAATAGGATCTTTTGCCATCTTGATCAATAAATCCTTCTTTAAGGCACCTGCAACAGAAAGCCCCAGAAACATATCAGCATTATTGATGGCATCTTCAAGTGTACGGGCTTTCGTATCAATTGCAAATCCTCTTTTGTATTTGTTAAGATCGGTGCGCCCTGTATGGATTACTCCCTTGCTATCAAGCATGATGATATTTTCGGGTTTCACACCCAATGCTATATATAATTTTGTGCAGGAAATGGCAGAAGCCCCTGCACCATTGACAACGATTTTGATCTCTCCAATCTTTTTACCATTGATCTCAAGAGCATTCAATAATCCTGCCGCAGTTATAATAGCCGTTCCATGTTGGTCATCATGCATAACCGGAATATCAGTTGCATCTTTGATACGTTCCTCAATTTCAAAGCACTCGGGAGCTTTGATATCCTCAAGGTTAATACCTCCGAAAGTAGGTGAAATGGCAACAACTGTTTCCACAAACTTATCTATGCTGCTTTTGGTGACCTCAATATCATACACATCTATGTCGGCAAATACTTTAAAGAGCAAACCTTTGCCTTCCATTACCGGTTTTCCTGCCTCGGTGCCTATATCGCCAAGGCCCAGAACTGCCGTGCCATCGGAAATTACGGCCACCAGATTACCTTTCATGGTGTATTTGTAAATATCCCCGGGATTTTTTTGTATTTCTTTACAAGGATCCGCTACCCCGGGTGTATAAGCCAATGATAAATCTCTTTGTGTTGAATAAGGTTTTGTAGGCACAGTCTCCATCTTTCCCGGACGACCTTCCGAATGATAGATTAGTGAATCTTTTCTAAATAAATTGTCCATTATAAAATCTCTTTATTGTTAATTTTTTCACAGCCGGTTGCCGCAAAATTAGCAATATATTTTCATCTTAAATTTCTTATTAGAAATTATTTTCGCCAAGTGTATTAATTTAAACTGATTCTTAAATAAAATTAATAAGTTTGCATCTGTTTAATACCGGACAAATCTATTTATTTATATGTACGCTTACTTAGAAGGCAAACTAATAGAAAAAAACCCGGCCTATGTAGTGGTTGATGTAAACGGAATCGGATTTCTTCTTAATATCTCGCTTAATACTTACAGCAAAATCGGAGAAGCAGAAAAGTGCAGACTTTATACTCATCTATCAGTGAGGGAAGATGCACATATACTATACGGTTTTGCAGATAAAAACGAGAGGGAATTGTTCCGGCAGCTTATTACGGTTTCCGGGGTTGGTTCCAATACTGCCAGGCTTATCCTGTCAAGCTTAAGCCCCCAGGAGATCACAGAGGCAATTGCTGCCGGCAATGTTTCCATTTTACAATCGGTTAAAGGAATAGGCAGCAAAACTGCCCAACGTATTGTAGTTGACCTGAAAGATAAGCTTGAAAAAGCCGGAATCAGCATCGAAAAATTAGATTTGCAACACAATACGAAAAAAGAAGAAGCGTTATCAGGTTTAACAATACTTGGTTTTAATAAAAGTCTTGCGGAGAAAGCAATAGACAAAGTTTTAAAAAAAGAAGGTGCAAACCTTTCGGTAGAAGAACTTATTAAAAGTGCTTTGAAGATTTTATAGTGGTTTCAGAATAAAAACAAATTAGGTCAAATCATTCTAAAGAAAGGTAAATGGGTGTTTTAGAATGATTTTTTTATTGGTTAACTAGTGGATAAATAAAAATTCGTTTGAAGGGAATAAAAAAATATTTTCAGTTTGTTTCTGTCCTCATTGTCTCGATACTTGTACTGGGATCCAATGCATCCGTTGCACCAGTAGATAATAATTCGTCTTTTTACACACCTCCACCAGATACTACAGACCCCGATACCACTGAAATACAGCTTACTTATCCTTTTGAAGACAATACAGGAAATCCTTACCTGCCACCCGACACGAATGCATTATTTCTTAAAGAACCTTCCAATATCGAAAATGTACTGGAATATGACCCTGAAACCAATCAATATATTTTTAAAAAGAAGATCGGTAATTTCACTTTTCGCAACCCTGTTTACATGGATATGGATGAATACCAGGATTACGAAATGCAACAATCCATCAGGAGCTACTGGCGCGAACGTTCTTTAACCGCAGGTGAAGACCAGCGCAAGGGAATTATTCCACAAATACATGTCGGCAGCAAAGCATTTGACAAAATTTTCGGAGGAAGCACCATTGACATTCGTCCGCAGGGTTCAGCAGAGCTAATATTCGGGATTACGGCAAACAGACGCGACGATCCGCTTTTAAATGTCCGGCAGCAGCGTACCGTGAATTTTGATTTCAAGGAAAAAATCCAGATGAATGTTGTTGCCAAAATAGGCGACAAAATTGAATTCAGAACCAATTACAATACCGAATCCCAGTTCGACTTTGAAAATAAGTTAAAACTTAAGTACGAAGGCGATGAAGATGATATTATCAAAATCATTGAAGCCGGTGACGTAAGCCTCCCACTGAGCACATCTCTGATTACAGGAAGCCAGGCTTTGTTTGGCGTTAAAACCAAATTGCAATTTGGCCGGACTACCGTAACCGGTGTTTTTTCACAACAGGAAAGCGAATCTTCTACCATCCTTGTTGAAGGTGGTGCCCAAACACAGGAATATAGCCTCACTGCTCTTGACTATGAAGAAAACAGGCACTTTTTCATTTCGCAGTACTTCAGAAACAATTACGAGAATGCACTGAAGGAATTACCAATTGTTGGATCGGATATTAATATTACCAAAGTTGAAGTTTGGGTTACCAATATCGGTGCTGCCGTTACTGAAAACAGGAATATTGTAGCATTTACCGACCTGGGTGAAAACAAGGCCTATAACGAATACATTTATCCTAAGCAGGGAAAAGTGCTGCCATCAAACAACAGCAACGATCTCGTTTCCAGGCTTGATACAGCAAAAGTCAGGAACATCAATGTTGTATCAAATTATTTGAAGGCTGACCCATTAGGAGTCGGACAATACGGATATATGGTATCGGGAGAAGATTTTGAAAAAGTTGAAAGTGCCAGAAAGCTGGAACCTTCGGAATATAACCTCAACAGCAAGTTGGGATTTATTTCGCTCAATACTTCCATCAATGCTGACCAGGTACTTGCCGTTGCATTTCAGTATACAAAAATCGGGGATACAACAATTTATCAGGTTGGTGAGTTTTCTGATCAGGGCATCAACTCACCCAATTGCTTAATGGTAAAATTACTCAAAAGCACCACCCTTAATGTGAAAAACCCGATCTGGAAGCTGATGATGAAAAACGTATACAACATCGGTGCTTACCAGATCAATCCAAAGGATTTTATTTTGAATATTTTCTATTCGGGAAATGAAAATGGTGTGCCAACAGCTTATTTTACTGAAGGCCCTGAGGACATTAAAGGTGTTCCGCTTATCAGGATATTCAACTTTGACAATTTGGATCAGCAACTTAATCCCTTCCCTGATGGAATTTTCGACTTCATCAACAATGCGGCAAGCAGTGGAGGAACAGTGCAAGCTTCCAATGGAAGAATATATTTTACAGTGCTGGAACCTTTCGGTGGATACATACGTGATGTACTTGGCAGCGATACAGCCCTGGCCAACAAATATGCCTACGACTCACTTTACAGCCTCACAAAAGCCGACGCAGAACAATACCCGGATAAAAACAAATACCTGATCGAAGGTTTTTATAAATCATCCGTCAGCAGCGAAATTTCATTGAATGCTTTTAACGTGCCAAGAGGTTCGGTCACAGTTACAGCAGGAGGAAGGGTACTGACCGAAAATGTTGACTACACGGTTGATTATACCCTCGGCCGGGTAAGAATTATCAATGAAGGAATACTGAATTCAGGTACACCCGTTAAGATCAACCTTGAAAACAATGCTCTGTTCTCAATACAAACAAAGCGTTTGATGGGACTGAACATCGAACACAGAATCAGCGAGAACCTTAATGTAGGAGGTACCATTCTCAATTTAACCGAGCGCCCACTGACACAAAAAACCAATTATGGAGATGATCCAATCTCAAACACCATCTGGGGAATGAACCTCAATTATCAGTCAGACTCGCGCTGGCTGACCAAAATGGTTGACAAAATTCCGTTTATTGAAACCAAGGCACCTTCAACCATCAATGTGGAAGCTGAATTTGCACACTTTCTGCCCGGCCACAGCCGGTCTATCGGAAAAACAGGAACATCCTATATTGATGATTTTGAGGGAAGTAAATCCACTATTGACCTGAAAAACATCGGAAGCTGGTTCATGGCAAGTACTCCACAAGGCCAGACTGACCTCTTTCCTGAAGCCGCGCTTGCGGAAGGCATCAACTATGGAAAAAACCGGGCCAAGCTGGCATGGTACATCATTGATCCTTTATTTTACAACAGGAGTGGAAATTTAAGACCTCCTAACGTTACCAATGAAGAGCTTTCTAAAAACTCTGTCAGGCAAGTGCTTGAAACCGAGGTATTCCCTTATCGTGATATTCCCAGCGGACAACCTACCAATATACCTGTTTTTAATCTGGCTTATTATCCTTCTGAGAAAGGGCCCTATAACTACGATGCCCAACCTGAAAGCGGTATTTCAGCCGGTATAGATGAAGAAGGTAATTTAAATGAGCCCGAAACCAGATGGGGCGGTATCATGAGAAGAATTGAGTCTTCCGATTTTGAGGCTACCAATGTGGAATACATCGAATTCTGGATGATGGATCCTTTCACTGAAGACTCAATGAACAGTGGTGAAATTTACTTCAACCTGGGTGATATCTCCGAAGATATTTTAAGAGATTCCAGAAAAAGTTATGAAAACGGATTACCTACTTCTGAGGAAGTAACCAATGTGGATACAACTATTTGGGGACGCGTACCCACCGTTCAGGCACTTGTGGAATCATTTGATGACAATCCCGAATCGCGCCCTTTCCAGGATGTTGGTTATGATGGATTGATGGATGAAGATGAACGTACCTTCCTCGAAAATAATCCATATGATAATAACTATCTTGATGTGATACAGCAGATGTATCTCAATGGTGACCTGAGTCAGGAAGCCAGAGATAAGATTTTCGGAGACCCCTCTGCGGATAACTATCATTATTTCAGGGGAACCGACTATGATGAAGATTCAAAATATTCAAGTGTACTTGAAAGATACAAAAATTTTAACGGGCCTGATGGTAACTCACCAACTGATGATCAAAACCCCGAATCATATCCGATTGCTGCAACCACTTTACCTAACGTTGAAGACATCAACAGAGACAATACCCTGAGTGAAGCAGAAAGATATTTCCAGTATAAAATTAAATTGGATCCTGAAAAAATGCAGATCGGCCAGAACTATATTACTGATATACATGAGGCCGTAGATGTTTTGCTTGCCAATAATAAACGTACTACAGTAAAATGGTATCAATTCAAAATTCCTATTCAGAATCCGGATAAAGTTGTGGGTAACATTCAGGATTTCAGGTCTATTCGCTTCATGCGCGTTTTTATACGCGGATTCGAAAAACCCATTGTCTGCCGTTTCGCAACGCTAGAACTTGTAAGGGGTGAATGGAGAAGATATACCCAGCCTTTGCTGGCTCCCGGAGAGTATATTCCCAACGGGCAGCAAGGTCTTACAAAATTTGATATTTCGGCTGTTAATATTGAAGAAAACGGGGAAAGAACACCTATCATTTATGTTGAGCCTCCGGGAATTGACAGAGAAATTAATCTCGGGACTACTGATCTGGTGCGTTTGAATGAGCAATCAATGGTACTGAAAGTTGTTGATCTGATTGATGGTGATGCACGGGCCGCTTTTAAAACAACAGACTTTGATTTCAGGCAGTACAAAAACCTGAAAATGTTTGTTCATGCTGAAAAGCTATACAGAAATGAAACCCTGCATAAAGGCGATCTGACCGTATTCGTTAGGATAGGATCTGACTTTACGGAAAACTATTATGAATACGAAATTCCACTAACATTCACCCAATGGGGAGAAACAGATCCTGATGCGATCTGGCCAGAGTCGAATCGTTTTGATATCAACCTTGAAGAGCTGGTGCAGATCAAACATAACAGGAACATTATAATGCGCGAACCCGGTTCATATGTGGCAACTAACAAACCGTATATTGAATACCAGGGAGACAATAAGATCACTGTGTTAGGCGTGCCCAGCATCAGCGATGTTAAAGCAATCATGATTGGAATTCGCAACCCCAAAAAAGTATTGTTAACAGATGATGACGACGGTCTGCCCAAATCCGCGGAAATATGGGTAAACGAGTTGCGTTTAACTGACTTTAACAATAAAGGCGGATGGGCAGCTTCTGCAAGAGTATCGGCCAACCTGGCTGATCTTGGACGTATTACCGTAAGTGGTACACACAGCACTCCTAACTTCGGAAGCCTTGACCAGAAAATCAATGAAACCCAGCGAGAAGCTGTTTCACAATTTGATATTTCAACGGATCTGGAGCTGGGTAAATTCTTCCCTGAGGAAGCAGGTATGAAAATTCCCATGCACTTCGATTATTCAGAATCACATGTCGTTCCTGAATACAACCCCCTTGACCCGGATATTAAATTAAAAGAAGAGCTTGACTCATACGACACCCAGACAGAACGCGATTCCGTCAGAAAAATTACACGTGAGTTTATACAACGCAAAAGCATCAACTTTATGAATGTAAGAAAAACACGTGTAAAAAAGAACCGAAGACCCAAAATATACGATATCGAAAACTTCAACTTTTCTTATGCCTATTCCGAAGTATATGTGCGTAGCATAGACGTGGAATTTGAAAGACAAAAAATTTACAACGGGGGTATCGGTTATGCTTTCAATTCCTCGCCTCCAAATGTGAAACCCCTTGAAAACTCAGCTTTCCTGAAAAAATCAGAGTTTTTCAGGCTTATCCGCGATTTCAACTTTTACTATCTGCCCAAGAGCCTTGCCTTCAGAACAGAGATGTACAGAGAGATCAACCAGCGGAAACTCAGAAACAAAAGTTCCGGTTTGGTGAAAATGGAAACTTATACCATGAAAAAATGGGACTGGAACAGAACTTACGACGTAAAATTCGATCTTGCCCAATCCCTCACCCTGGATTTTAATGCCAATGCAAAGGCATACATTGATGAACCGCAGGGATTGCCTGATAAGGGAACTTCAGAATACAAATCATACAGGGATACCCTTATTGATGAGATACTCAACTTCGGTAGTATTGACAGGTATACCCAATCAATAAACATCAATTACAGGCTACCGCTGGATAAAATTCCTTTTCTTGCTTTTATTAATGCCCAGGCACGTTACCAGGGTGATTATAACTGGACGGCTTCCCCAAAATCCATCAGGAATCGTGTTGGAAACCAAATAGAAAACTCAAATACGGTCCAGGTCAACGCTGAAGTCTCATTCGATAAACTTTATAAACTGATCCCTTATGTTAAAGATCTCGGCGGGGATAAAAACAAAAGAGGACGTATGCCCGTACAAAGGCCCGCAAGAAAACCTGCCAAAGAGGAAGAAGATAAAAGTAAAGAAGGAGAAGAAGCAGATACAACAAAACCCAGGGTCAATTATTTTAAAATAGTTGCAGATAATCTTTTAAAAGTTATTACGGGTTTTAAACGGGGGTCTATTAATTATACCGAAACAAATGGTACTTTCCTACCGGGCTTTGTTCCGGAACCCAATGCCCTGGGCATGAGCTGGAAATACACACCTGACACCTCCGTATTCAAAGATCCGTCAAGATTCGGAGGAGATTATCCTACCTCCCTGGCTCCGGGTATCGGTTTTGTGTTCGGTGATCAACGTGATATTACAAATGATGCTTTTCGCTATGGCTGGATTACCCCTGACACACTTGTAAACCAGGCCTATGCAACAAAGCATAGCGATAATTTAACCCTCCGGGCTACTTTTGAACCATTCAGGGATTTCAGAATAGAGTTTTCTGCCGATCGTGCGTATGCCAATACCTTCGAGGCTTTTCTGCGAACCGACAGTACCGGAGAATTCGGACAATTCTCGAAAATGGAACGGGGAAGTTTCAGTATGTCATATTTAACCATAGGAACAGCTTTTGTTCAGGATGGAGCAAATAATATTTCACAGGTATTTAATAATTTCAAAAATTACCGTTCTGATATTGCCTTCCGGCTTGCAAGGGATAACCCGAATTGGAACGGACAAGTATTTAATGACACAACCGTTGTTGATGGCAAAAAAGTTATTACTACGTATCCGGTTGGCTATGGCCCCACACAGCAGGAGGTATTACATTTTGCCTTCCTGGCTGCATTTACAGGTACGGGACCGGATCAGTTCAAACTGATAAAATTCCCTAAAATCCCATTACCCAATTGGCGATTAACCTTTTCAGGATTAACCAATATTCCTTTTGTTAAAGAAAGATTCAAAAAAATCACCCTGTCGCACGGATACTCTTCTTCCGTCAATATTTCGAGCTTTACAAGATATACCGAATACCTGGAGAGAAATGGATATCCAAGCAGATTATTTAACGATGGCAAGAATTACATTCCAAAATATGATATTAGCGTGATCGCTGTAATGGAGCAATTCTCACCCCTGATAGGACTGGATATCACCCTTAAAAACAATATGACGTCAAGAATAGAATACAAAAAATCAAGAAACCTTTCATTCAGTTTTATTAATAATCAGCTAACCGAAATAAAAAGTAACGAGCTTGTTGTTGGCATTGGCTATAAAATCAAAGATGTTTCTTTTTC
>CAZTAW010000078.1:0-13483 GCA_964611705.1 uncultured Bacteroidales bacterium | reverse complement strand
TTTGTTTGTTTCGTAAGTGCTTGTTGTGGTATGAGCAAGATCAATCAAAGTTGGTCCATCTGGCATATAAGGTGTTTGAGGTTCAATTGTAAATGTAAGAACCATGTCATCAACATCTGAGTTGCCATAAGAATCCAAAGCAGTAAATTGAAGTACTACCTGACCATTCTCGTAATCTTCCTGGCTCGGAGTATACAATGGTTGCTGGATTGTATTGTCATCAAAAGTACCCGTACCTGATGTTACCCATTCAAGGCTTGTATAATTGGTTGCAACACCCTGACATTGGAAATCACTATTTTCGCATGAGTAGTTATCATGTCCGGCGAATGCTGAAAGAACAGGCATAGGCGGGAATGTGATGAAGTCAACATATGCACAGTCATCTCCAAGTCCAAGAAAATCATCTTTTTCGTAGATCCATTTAAATGTATGGAAACCACCATGAACTGGAAATGAAGCATACTGGTATTCCGTCATTTGACCAGACCATGCACCCATTTCAGTATTGTCAATGTAAAATTTAAGCTTGTCTCTTCCAAGCTCACTTGATGTTTTGAAATAGAATGAAATGGAGTCGAAGCTGCTCACATTGGTTGAAATCTTAAGGATTGATTGTTCGCTGTTGCCAATATTTCCTGATTTAGCAGCATAAGCGCCTTCATAAGATGAAGAGGTAATTGACCAATCCGCATCTCCGGCAAACTGCCAGTCAAATTTTGTAAAGTCTCCGGTTTCCCAATCTTCAACAAGGGACCCAATTTCTTCGGAAAATGTTTTCTCAACTTCATAACTTCCGGCAGAAACCGTATAGGTAATATTTGCAACCGAACCATTCGGTGCTGCCGAATCAATTGTCATTGTAAATTCAGCCCATTTATCGGTAAGTATTGGGATTTCACCGATATTGTAATGATCATTGTCAACAAGTATATAAGGACAATGTACTTCAATATCACCATCTGATTTATAAGCTGAGCAGTGTCCGGTATTGTAGTTTCTTATTTTAAGCGTAACTGTTTCACCTGGATCCATTCTTCCATTGTCGTTTCCGAATTCGGAATCATCAACAATCAGATTCTTTACACTTAAAACAGGAGCGTTAATAGTAAAAGAGAAAACACTTTCCCAGGTATCGTCACCATTTGTGGCTGAAACATCCATTCTTACTTCTGTTTGATCTTCCACATCATCAGCTACGGTAAATGCAAAACCATCGGGCTCGGCGCTTGTACCATTAGCAGGTACTGAATCGTAGGTTTCGGAATCATCAGTAACATTCAGGTAAAGACTTCCGGTATTGATTGAAGCATCAATGTCAATTCCGGCATCATTTCCGAGGTTTTCCAATGTTAAAGTAAGTAAAATGTCTTCGCCATAGTCAACATAACCATTATCATTTCCACTTTCATCATTAAATGTATGTGAATGATAAATACAGAAAGCCCCTTCAGGAGGAATTACTTCAATGCCTCTTTCGTATCTATAGTAATTCTGCTTTGTGATTACAAGGTCAACAATTGTACCGGGGTCCTGCGGTTCAATGGGTATGTCAAGCGGACTTCCTGTACCTTCTGCGGTTGCGAGAATTTCGTCACCAATGGTTAGTGCAATTAAAGAGCCTTCGTTTGCAGTAACTGTAAAGTAATCAACTCCGGCGATAATTACATCCTGATGATATACATCCAGGTCCTGAGGCATCTCAGAATATAATGACAGGAAAGCACCACCGTGATGATGGAAGAGGTGGTATGTAACAGTTTTGTTGTTTGTATTATATGGCCAGTTCGATTGTTGCAGGTAATATTTACCGGCTGAGTTTGCAAATGCTGGCTTTTGATCTCTGGATTCCGGATTGGTACCATAATCGGGTAAGAAATTTGTCCACATGTTGTTGTATGCACCCCATACGTAAGTATCATTTACAAAGGAGTATGAAACTTCCGAGGCCCCGAGAAGACCGAGTGCTCCTGAGTTATCTCCATTGTATGTATATCTATGGAATTTTTCTGTAAAGCATTCTCCTGACCAGTTGTATTTACCCGTGAGACAGTTGATAGAAAAAACAAACGTAAGATCACTGTTAGTACATCCGTCAATATCGTTGTTATCGTAATCGGGCTCACCCCAGCCTTGTTCAAATCCGTGGTCTCTGTGCTGAATGATGAAAGCGCCTGAATTGATATCACTGTTAAGGCGTGTTGCATTTCCGCCCCAGTCATTTAGGTGAGCAGGAGTTGCTGGAATATACCCAACACCATCAGGCCCAAAATAATCCACAACCATTTGTGTGTTGGTTGCAGTTGACCAGGTTGAACCAGGCGAACCTGAATAAATAGCATTTTCACGAACAGGTTCTTTGCCCAGTACGTTTTCAAAGAATCCGTTAACGGATTCTGAACAGATCTGGAACCAGCGGGAAGTTTGCCATCCCATAGCTGTTACCGGATTGTTGTAAAAATCAAAGTTTTCCGGTGGTGTTCTTTCATGGTTGATAAATTTGGTAACCATTGTTTCCAACTGGGTTTCATTGTTTGCAGTGATACGTGCAAAAGTCATATCCGGCAGATCATCATTGTCAACATCAGCATAAATATTGTCTGATGCACAATAGTTATCCCATATTGGTGCAATTACGTTCTTACTGGCATCGTTGCCATAATCTCCAAGGAGAAGTACTGCTGCCGGTGGAATATCCCAGTTATTGTACGCATTGTTGAAATAGTTTTCAAGCGTGTTAACATCGTTTCCGCCAATTTCTGAAAGCGTTACAACTTTTGTAAGGATACCTTGTTTGATCCTGAACATTCTGATTGAATCCGCCCAATCCTGATAAGCTTGTCCGTTAGGTGAAACAATCAGGTATTCACAACCTTCTTCCCTGTTTTTAAGTGATCTTTTACTATAATCAATTTTTGGAAGCTGTTCATAATTCAGGATAGCATCCAGTACAACCGGATCAAACCAGCGGCTTCTTAACCTGTCTTCGCCGAAGTGGTTGTTGCCACCAATAAATTCGATCTCAATTTTTATATCCCTGATCACGCGCAGCTCTTTTGTAACCGGATTGTACTGAAATGGTGTAATTCCAAGCATTACAACATCAACACCCCTTAATTTTGAGGGTTCTGAGAGCTTGACTGGCTCTGCGGGATAAAAAGCGTTTGTACTGTAAATTTTTTCATTTTTTTCATATTTAAGCGGCGACGTATCCGTATCCAGAGGAATACGGGGCGCTGGCAGTATATCAATATTGCTGATCCGCTCAGTACGCATCTCAACGATATTGAGCTTTGCTGTGGCTCCTTGTGGAATTGCTATGTACCTTCCGGAACCCGGCAGGTTTGGCGCGCCTTCGTCGTTGGGAAGAAAATGACCCGGTAAACCAATGTTTTTCATGGTTTCGCCTTTTACGTCCATATCTTCCGCATAAAACTTAGTGATTGAATAGTTAATGCTTACTCCTGAATTAGATTGCTCTGTGATCTTCATGCCCTGTTTTCCCCAGCTATCATCGTAGGTATATTTTTGCCCATAGGAAGCTGAAAAGAAAAACAGAACCGTAAGCAGTAATGTTAGTTTAGTAAACGTCTTTTCAAACGAGATTTTTGTTTTCATGATTTAATTGTTTTTATAATGGGTTTTATTCACTTACAAAGATACGTTAATTGTGTCAATTTCAAAGGATTTACTGTTAAAAATCCTTAACAGTCAATCTCAAAACTTTGTTTTTACACTCCATATTTGCTAAATCGGGCGCAAGATAAATGTATCTGTTTAATTTTTTATACATAAACGAAACAGAAAACATAATTTAAAAACAGTCCAAATAAAAACCAGGAAGAAAACTGATTTTATTTTTGTATGATGATCTTCATGAGCAATTGCCTTTCCGGGTTTGTTATTTTCAGAAAATAAATACCCTCTGAAAAACGGCTCACATCAATTTGATGTATTTTCTTTTGATCTAAACGGATATTCTCTTCCGAATGGATGATGTTTCCAATGGAGGTTAGTATATAAAGGTTAACATTATTAATGTTCTCAGATTTGGATTTTATATGGAGAAATTCTCTTGTTGGATTGGGATAAACCCGAAAATCATCATGAAAGTTTTCGTCCAATCCGGCACATTCGGTGAAGTTAATGTTCAAGTAATCAACAACAGTACAACCATTTTCATGTTTAACTCTCACCCATACTTCTTTTGTTCCTATTCCAACACCACTGGAGTCAACAACGGTAGATGTTCCTGTTGAACCATCGAACCATTTATACTCTGCATAGCCTTCGGGTACCGACAACTCAAGCAGGTAGTTGCAACAAATGCTCGTATCGGGTCCAAGATCAAATACGGGTGAATCTTTCACTTCAACCAAATAGTTGCCACTTCCGGTGTTACTGCAGCCATTGGCATCCGTAACACCAGTAATGGTATACAGTGTTGTTGTATCCGGTTTAACATATGGGTACCAGGGTGTTTCACCAGCCAAAAGTGTGTCGCTGTTTCCGTTAAATACAATTTGCCAGGGTGGAGTACCTTTTAAATTGACAATCATCATCAAACTGTCTCCTTTGCACAGACTCACTGTGTCGCTAAGCATAGCAGATGGTTTTTCATGAACTGTCAGAAAATGTGCTTCCGATAATGGACTTTTCCCTGAAATATTTGCTCCTCTTACGGTTAGGTAGGCTTCGCCACTGAAATCATTCGACCAGTCAACGGATATCATTGTATCCATTCCAATTATAGTGCCTGCAGTTGAAGGTTCAATTGACCATATGTAATAATCCGCATTGTTTATGGGATGGGTGAAATAAGTGTCATTCAAATCATTATTACACACTTCTGATGGTCCCTGGGGAAATTCAGGTTGAAAGGGAACCGGTTTAAATCCGAAGAATTGCAGGTATTTTTCTACCAGCTCGGATTTTGTGTTTGTACCATCATCCAAACCACCCAATTCAAAAGATGAACCTATCGTTTTGTATTTGCCCGGGTCATTTGCCACGGCGCATCCGAATTCCGGATCCTGATTCCTGAATATTTCAAATGATGTTGTACCTGCTTCGATATGGTCTATCCATTTGTTATCGCCTGAATAATTATACGACATTCCATTTGTAAAAGTACCATCAATGCCTTTGATCACTGATAATTCAGGTGTGCCTGATCCGTCATCTGTTGCAACTATATCAAATAATCTGTGAACAGAAGTTTCCTCATTGTAAAACCAGGTATCACCGCTTTCGAGGTATAGTTTTCCGCCTTGTTTCAGGTAATCCGCCAGTGCCTCACCCTGTTGCATATTAATAATGTAGTTGTTGGGATATACCCCAAGACAAAGAAATACGGTATTGTATAATGGAATGCTATCCCTGTTAAATTCGGTGGTATAATGGGCATTAATATTCATATCACTAATGGCATTATATATTTGGGTTCCTGAAGATTTATTCTGATCAAGATCAATGATTAAAACCGGGAATTGGCCGATTGTTTGTTTTACTTGTTTTACGCCCGAATAATCATGGGCTCCTTCATATCTGGCGACAAAATAAGCCTCATGACCGACCGGTGTGAATGACCTGGCTTTTATTTGATAAGATTGTGTAACTGATGATTCAGCGGGAATTTCTCCATAATTTACTTCATCCGAATGAATAATGATAAAATAATCTGAGGTTTCAAGATATCCGGTTACACTATCAAGCAGGGATTTGCCTGTATTTGTTAGTGTAATGTCAAGATTTACAGTTTCTCCCTGATCAATTCTTCCGTTGTTATTACCCAGTGAATCGGAGATAACTACCTGGCTGATTTTAATTACCGGGGCATGACCGGTTATTGTAATAAAACTTGTCCAGGTTTCTGAATCATTGCCGGCTTCTACTGTTAATTCAATAAGATGACCTTCAGGAATGTTATGGGCAAGTTGTATCTCAAATCCGTCTTCAACAGTTAGGGTTTCTTTGGGTTGAAATGATCCATAAAAGGCTGTACTATCAATAATTGAAATATGGGGATCATCAGCAGAGATTTCAACACTAATATCTTCAGCAATTTCATTGCCAAGATTCTTCATTTCAATACTTAGCGTAGCTTTTTCCGTATAGTCTATCTGTCCGTTATTGTTTTCATCATTAAAAGTATAACCATTTTTAATCACAAATGGTCCTTCTGGTGGTTGAACCAGTATCGAACTTTCATATCTGTAATGATTGGTTTTGGTCACTGTAACAGTAACTTCAGCCGGAGGATACTGGGAAGTGATGGGAACAAGCATTTCATCACCCGTACCTTCGGCAGTGCCAATGATTTTGTCATCAACTGTCAGGGCAATCATGGATCCTGAGTCTGCTTTGATTTCAACAAACCCAAATCCTGCGGTTAGTGTATCATTATGCTCAATTGAAAGTGCCTGTGGCACATTCGAATACAGCGTAGAAAACGCACCTCCGTGATGATGGAAAAGATAGTAGGTTACTTCTTTGTAGTCGGGATTAACGGGCCAGTTTGATGCTTCCAGAAAATACTTACCGGCCACATTGGCAAATGCCGGATAAAGTCCCCGATGCAGCGGCTCAGATTCTTTATCGGGCATAAAATCAGGCCAAAGGTAATCATACATGCCCCATACGTAAGTATCATTAACAAATGAAAATGAGGTTTCGGTTGCAGCAATAAGACCCAGCGCACCATATTCATGGCGGTGGAATACTTCCGTAAAACATTCACCGGCCATGTTAAACTTACCGGTAAGGCAGTTGATCGTAAAAACAAAGGTGAGTTCTTCGTTGTTCAAATCCCGCATGTCAAGGATTCTGTAACGGGGTTCTCCCCATCTGTCAAAATCTCCATGATCTCTGTGCTGAAGAATAAATGCACCGTCGTTGATAGCATTGTTGAGCATTTCTGCTGTGCCACCATCCCATCCACCTAGCTCCAGGGGGTACTCCGGGATATACCCTAGTCCATCCGGGCCAAAATAATCGGTAACCATGTGGGTGTTTTCATTTGAAGACCATACCGAATCAGGACTGCCGCTGTAAATGGCATTAATCCTCACAGGGTCTTTTCCATGAATATTTCTGAAATATCCGCCAATTGTTTCTGAGCAGATCTGGAACCATCTTTCGGTTTGCCAGCCGAGTGCAGTTATCGGGTGATTATAAAATCCCGGATCATCAGGTGGGTTTTTTTCATATTGAATGATCTTGCTAACCATATTTTCCAGATCATCTTCATTTCTTGCGGTTATTCTTGCAAGAATAACATCGGCCATATGATCCTCATCAACGTCTGCATAAATATGGTCCGAGATGCAATACTCATCATTATAAAAAGGTGACATGAGGGTTCCTGAAGAATTACCGAAATCGGCAAGTAAAAGTACTGCAACCGGAGGAATTTCCCAGTTATTATATGCTTCGTTGATGAAATTCTCTATGTTTTCAACCGTATTGCCCCCGATATCAGATGTCGTGACAACTTTAGAAGATATTCCCTCTTTTATTCGCCACATGCGCAATGTATCAGCCCAGTTTTTAAATTCTTCCTGGTCGGGAACAATAATAACATATTCCCACCCGGCAGTATCATTTCTGTATGGTTTTTTTTGGTAATCCATTTCAGGAAGAACATTTGAATTCAGGATGTTGTCTTTGATGATAGGATCCCAAAACCTGCTTCTGTATTTGGATTCACCATATTGATCTGTTCCTCCTTCAAACAAAATTTCAATCTGAAGATCGCGATAAATGATCAATTCATTCGATACCGGATTGTATTGAAATGGTGTGATGCCCAGGATCACCACATCAACACCCCTTATTTGTTTTACGGAGGAGGCGAGAACAGTTTGTTCAGGATAAAATGCATCACGGGAATAAACTTTTTCATCTTTTTTATAATTCAGCTCTGTAGAGTCGGTATCTTTTGGTATTTCAAAGGCAGGTGCGATTATGATATCCCTGATTGTATCAGTCTGCAGTATTTTGGTATTCAATTTTATATTTGCTCCTTCGGGTATGGCAATGTATGTTGAAGAACGTGGTAAGTTGGGTTTTCCTTTATCATTGGGTAAAAAATGTCCGGGTAAGCCAATTTGTTTCATGGGTTCTCCATTGATTTTTACTGTGGAAATAGCAAAATCCCGTATTGAATAATTGATACTGAGACCATCGTTTCTTTGCTGAATTATACTAAAACCCTGTTTGCTCTTGCTGTCGTTATAAGATATTTTTTGAGCGTGTAACAAAGGATTGGCAATCATTATTAAAATGAAAATGATAAAAGGAAGGTAAATCTTAACATCTCTCGGGTGTAGATATTCTTTCATAGTTGTAGATAGTTTTTGTAGTTAATGCAAGATAGCAATATTTTCACGACAAATAGATGTATTTATATAAAACGCAAGTATGGGTATTCCCATATGTTTGATGTTCAAAAAAATTGTTAAAAAAACCCTGCCCGTCAAGAGGCAGGGTTTTTCCCATAAATCAAATCAAAATTAATGAATGATGATCTTCTTCATTTTATAAAGATCACCTTTTTCGATTAAAAGCATATAGATTCCGGATGATATGCTTTGTAAGTTGAACTCCTTACTGAATTCGTTACCTATTTCTAAGTTCCGAATGGAATAAATTTCATTTCCTGAAGCATTCAGCAAACGGATATTTACTTTTTGCCTTTCAGTTGATTGAATATGTAAGGTAAATTCTCCTTTATTAGGATTGGGATAAACCTGAATTTGTGTTTTTGTGAATATCTCATTTATTCCGAAATAACAATTTTTAATCTCAACATCAATGTTATCGGTTGTCATGCATCCGTATTCACTTGTAACTTCAACCCATATATTATGAATTCCCACATCAAAGTTATTTGTATCAACCGAAATAGCTTGTGTGGTTTCGCCATTGCTCCATAAATATAATGCTCCGTCACTACCGGCATCCAATGTAAGGATCTGATCTTTACAAATTACAGTATCCTGACCGAGTTCAACTACAGGAAACGGATTAACGTTAAGTTCAGCTTCATCAGTATTGACACAACCGTATTCACTTGTAACTTCAACCCAGTAGGTACCCGGTTCATCAACAGTTATTGTTTGTTCGGTTGATCCTGTGCTCCAGAGATAGCTTTGGTATCCCGCACCGGCATCGAAAGTATAAGATTCTCCTTCACAGATATTAATTATGTCTCCAATATTAATATCAGGCAAGGGATGAACTGTAACAGTTGTTTGAGCGGTTACCTGATTTGTCCCATCATCAACATCCACGTAAAATGTTGTGGTTTCCGTGATATCATTAAAGACAGGATTCTGCTCACTTGAAGTATAACCTTCCGGATCGGATGTCCAGGTGTAGGAATAATCTCCGCTTCCGCCAAAAACCTCAACGGACAACTGCGCAGAATCACCTGCACATATCTCCGTGGGATCGGATGAAGCCTCGGCGATCATGGCCAATACACTCAGATTGTATTGGATAGGATATTCAGGATTGTCGGGATCGTTGCTGTAAATCATAATTTCATATTGATGCTGGCCTAAATCAGCAAGACTTCCGTCGGCGGTAACATCAACCAACGTTGAATCACCTGCTGTGATTTCACCATAAGCGGGCGTTATGGTTAACCAGTTAACAACATTTATCGTATAATCTTCAACTTCTCCTGTTGGCCGGTAACCGCAAGGATTAAGGTGACCCATTTCAATAACCCTGATGCGCATTCTTGTTTCTCCTCCCACAGCATACGGAGGTGGTTTGATTGTTGCGGTATAGGGTCCGGGGCCGGGTGTTCCTTCCATAACAATGGGATAGTCATCCGTAAAATCTTCATTTTTGTTCCAGTCTATCCATATTTTGCATGAATTCCAGATACCACCTGCACCGTTTGTAATGGTGATCTCATATTCTTCTCCAACTTTCATGGTAGTTACCTGATCAGTATAATCGCCATAGTTTGTACATTCCGAGCTATTTGAGATATCTCCTACTTCGACCATTGAAATATAGGGACCGCAACCACCTGATGCTTCACAATATTCAAGTGTATCATCGCGATCGTTAGGATTGTTAAGATTGATCTTATAGTTAAGGGGTAATTCACCTGTACTTTTCATCAGGAATGATTTGGTAGAAGTTTCTCCAAGAAGCACGGTATCATTGATCACATCTGTATTTGTTGCAATCTGAGCGTTACCCCACTGTACATCAACAGATACGGATTCTGATTCAAGGTTTCCTGAATAAACGGCAGAAACCTCATAGGTATAATAGCCATAATCTTCCAGTTGGTCATCAAATGTAGTTTCTTCGGTATTGGCAATGGTAAAACCGTTTCTTTTGATCTTGAAATACTCAAACCCTGCATTGAAGTTAAAAGACCAGTCGAGGGTAACAACACCGTTTGTATCATTAACCTCTGCATGCAGATTATAAGGTGTATGCACAACGAGAAGCTGGAACGGTGACACATAAGTCATGGCAGTTCCGGTTCGGTTGTCCGTCCAGCAGGGATAGACCATACCGCCTCTAGCCGTAATTCCCAGATAATCTCCGAAATAACCTCCGGCCAAACCCGGAATAGGAGATGGGGTGAAAGCAACATCGCTTACCTTCATGTCTTCCCATGTTTGTCCACCATCCATGGAATTTGAAACATATGTTTCACATTGGGTAGCGGAGACATTTCTGTCGTCATAATATATAACACTTAAAGCACCAGTTTCAGGGTCGCAGGCTATCCAGGGAAAATAATGTTCCGCACCTGTTCCGGTTGGGTCCTGATTTACCCTGATGGGATCCGACCAGTTTTCTCCTTCATCGGTAGATTTAATCATGTAGACATCAATATCCGGTCCGCTATTAACACCGGGTTCGCCGATGTTAGCCCATACAACATAAATCGTTCCTCTCCTGGAACCGTTGCTTATATCAACGTCCATACTGGGGAATGAGTTTACACGCATGTTTTTCGAAGTTTCTGAAGTTCTGATTCCACGGAGGTTCGAAATAATCCTGACAGCCGGTTCCCAGGTTTCTCCTCCGTCAAGTGATTTGGCAAAACCCAGGGCTGTTTCATCGCTGGGCCAGCTATCGTAAATTGACCACACAGCATAAACTTCACCATTGGGGCCTGTTGAGAGATTAACCCCCTGGTTATGGCTTCCGGCATTCACAGCATTACTTATTGAAACCGGGCTTGACCATGATTCACCATCACTGTCGGAATAACATAGTTCAATCTGGTTTACGTTTGATCCTCCAAATGGTGTCCATGCATCATAAAGGTTTCCTTCGTGCGGGCTGGAAGTGCTGTTATCTATCCACAAGTGATTTTTGTCAAGCAAACCGCTTCCTGTCGCAACCGTGACTTTTGTCCAGGTCACACCTTCATCATCCGAATAGGAAACACCCTGCCCGTTGCTGCTGATATAACCGACATACCATCTTCCGTCTCTGCTGATGGCTGTTGCCGGGTCACCGGAATTATCTCCGCCGGCTCCTCCCAGTTCGCCGTCCCAGGTTTCACCTCCGTCAAACGAATAGAAATCATTTGCACCATAAATTCCTGAAACAGGATTAGGTGTGGAATTGTTTGAATTTAAAAGATTATTGTTGTCATTTGGATTCACAAAAATAGAATTTTCACTTTGCGTGGAATTCTCCTCTGTAACCGGAACATCCGGAGAATCTTCCGTGAGAATAATTCGTGATCCTTTGAGTTTTGATCCGGTGTAAATGGCTTTTGGTACATCTTTTACTTCCGGATTTAAAGTGGCCAGGCCTTTTTCAGCCATTTTTATCCAGTAACCGTTGTTATCAATTCTTGTATTTACTTTTTCATATATGTCTGAAATTGGTTCAGAATCATCACTTACAACAATGTTAACGGTAACAACAGCAACCAGTATTAGGCCTACTGAAAAAAGTAATGATTTTAGTTTCATGATAAACTCCTTTAATTCAATTATTTAATGATCATTTTATGAATTTGCACTTTATTTTTATTCATTATAAAGATACTATAAATACCCGCAGGAACCATATCAAACTGCATATTTTCAATTAATTCGTCTTGTATAACGATGTCCTTCTTCTGGTAAATGAGGGATCCGGCAGGATTATAAATCAGAATATTTATTGATGATTTTTCTCTTGCGTTGATATGCAACTGAAAGTTACCGTTGTTTGGATTCGGGTAAATATTAACTGCTATGTTATCTTCGATCTCATCAATACCTGTGCAGTCTTTAAATGTAATGTTGATGGTATCTGTTACGGAACAGTTGTTTACGTTGGTTGCTTCAACCCAAACCGTTTTTGTTCCGAGCCCCACACCCGCAGAGTCAACCATGATAGAGCTATCGGTAGATCCATCCGACCAGAGATAAGAATAATCTGGCTGACCTTCAACGCTTACTTCCAAAGAAAGATGTGCGCATATTGTTGTGTCGTTTCCTGTTTGAATTTCAGGTAAGGAATAAATTGTAATTTCTACTGTGTCGGTTACCGGATAAATACTATCAGTAACTGTTACAACAAACGCCGAAACGTCCTGAATATCATAAAAGACGGGATTCTGCGCCCCGGATGAAAAACCTTCGGGAATTGATGACCAAAGATAGGTAGCGGTATCACCTGTAATTCCTGAAGCATCAGCAAAAAGCTGCAAAGAATCCATACTGCATATTTCAGGGTTATCAGCATAGGCATCTACTTCAAGGTCGGTGACTGCCAGATGCACCGGTACAACTACTTCCGGTGTATCAGGATCATTGTTGTCTATTGTCAGTTCTGCGTAATAATTGCCTTTTTCAAGATAATCCGCATTGATATCAACATCAATAATTGCCGAGTCCCCTGCAGATATACTTCCCTGGGTTTCACTTAACTGCAGCCAGTTGTTGACCACAATGGTATAGTCTTCTACTTCGCCGTATTGGGTTGAACCGCAAGGATCAAGAGTCCCTGTATATTGTATCCTGATCCGTAAGCGGGTTTCGCCACCCGGTGCGTCGGTTGGTGGAGTGATTGTTGCTGTATAAGGTCCATAACCCGGATTTCCGTTGACATTGATGGGTTCATCGTCGGTAAAATCCTCATTTTGGTTCCAGTCAATCCATACCCCACAACGATCCAGGAAGTAAGGATTTCCATTAGTAACAATTAATTCATAATTTTCATCTACATTAAGTGCAGTGCTGATGTCCGTGTAATCCATGTATTCATCACAGTCTGAGGAATTGTTGATTCCTTCCAATGTTACATTGCTGATGTATTCATCGCAGCCTCCTGATGCATTGCAGTAGGAGCGTGATTGCCTTTTATCAGTCTGCATTAATTGCGATATATCATAGTTCAAATCGAGTTGGCCAACATTGTAAATAACCAGTTGTTTGCTTGTACTTTCTCCAGGCTTTAAAACAACGTCAATTTCATCGGGAACTACTTCAATATGTGC
>CAZTAW010000077.1:0-13527 GCA_964611705.1 uncultured Bacteroidales bacterium | reverse complement strand
GTCACCGCCCCAGCATCTGAAAACAGCATTGGGATCGAGCTTTTTGATCTCGCTCATCAAATTGGCTGCATGTAAATCACCACTTGCTTCTCCTGCAATGATGTAATATTTCATTCAACAATCTTTCTTTATAAAACAAGCCAAAAGTAAACCACAAAGTATACAAAAGTAACCAATAAAACACCCCTTCCTGTTTGGTCCAACCTTCTTTTTACAAAATAATAACGGATGGGAAAAACATTGATTACAATACTAAGGAGTTTTATGGTTGAATAGCGCATAAACATATCAAGTTTAAAAACATTTATGATGAGCATATTCAGCAGAAGCAAAATGCCAAAAAACAAAACAGGTACCAATAAGCCGATCAGGATCCCAAGGGTGTTTGAATCTTTATTAAGAAACCCGGTATGCAGCTTATCCATTTTCATGATACTTTAATTGCTTTTAACAAATATAAAAATTTATCTTCTTTTTTAAAATAATTAGTGATTTCGGGAAAGTTCTCCAGACCTTCAAAGTCAGCCAAGTTGAATTCTGAATATTCTTTAATTATAAGATTATGCTCATTCATGCAACTTTGAATAAAAGTAACATTATGTCTATATGTTTCTATAAACTTTTTTCCATATGGTGTACAAACCCCCATCTTTTCATAAGGATGCTTAGGATGAATATCCGTTATTAATAATCCTCCTCCATTTTTCAAAGTTCTTGAAAGCTCTGAAACTGCTTTTTTAACTGCTCTTATATTGCTAAAGACTCTTGTGCATATAGTAAAATCAAAAAAAGCATCTTCAAATGTAAGGTGCAGAATATCACCTACGTAATAGTTTGACCACTTCTTGTTTTTATTCTTAAGTTTATTTATCAAAAGCATATTTTCACTGATATCATATGCATAACAAGTATTGTTATTAGCAAGAATTGTTTTTATATACGGTCCTGTACCGGAACCAGCATCTAAAGCTTTTTTAAAATAAAAATTTGACAAAAACCTTTTTACAAATGGTGCTTCGACAACTTCCCAAAACTTGGTCCACTTCCATGTATCAAAACAACTAGCAATAAGATTATAACCATCTTTTGGCGCAAAAACATTTTGTTTTTGAATATTTTGTAAAACTTCTTTATTCATTAGAAAATTTCTGTTCAAGATATTCTATTCTTTTAACAAGACTATCAATTTTTAATTTTGTTTGTAGTTCCTGTTTTAGCTCAAGTACTTCATTTTTTGCTGATTTGATTTCATTTGAAAGCTTTACTGCTTCAATTGTCTTTTCATCTCTAATAACATCATGATTTTTCCATGCCCATTTCGAGAGTACTGGTTCAAGAGTGGCCCATATCAGAAGAAAAGCAATAAAAATTGTACCTAAAACGAAATTTCTTTTAACTGTTGTGACAGCTTTTTTTTCTGCCTTTTTACTAATTGTGCCTATATCAAGAAAAGTCTTATCAAATTTTGAAGCCATTTCTGCCAAAGTATTTGCATACTTCTCATTTGAAATTGGTTTGCTTTTCCATTCATCAGAGTTATAATTTATTCTATGAAATAAAATTTTTGCAATTTCATCTCCTTCTTTGAGTCTAACTGTTTCTTTTGAGAAATTAACAATAAAACAACTTAAAAAACCATCATAACCAGGCTCAATTATACTCGCATTTATTAACATTAAACCTCTTTGCGCTAATCTATTTAATGGTGAATATGTTGCACATAAATCACTGGGCATTTGTATTTTTTCTTTAGTCATTACAATAAGCACTTCGGATGGTTTTAATGTATAAATTCTTTTTCTAAACCATTTATTATGACCAAACTCGATCATATCACCTGTTTCCGGTTCAAAAAACTTACCAATATGCAATATGTAACTACATTTAACAATCTTCTCCTGATCGCAATCAGTAATCAGATTTTTACTTCGAATAAGGTGTAGAATTTCTTTATCATTTAAAATCATTTTTTGTATATGTTTGGTTTGCTTTTATCAAAATCAAATAACTTGATATGATCATGTGAAGTCAGGTCAATTCCAGTCGGCACCACTGAAATATAGCCGTTCTTTAATGCCCAAATATCCGTATCTTCTCCATCATCAAGAAGCTTAAAACTTCCGGTCAGCCAATAGTAATCATTTCCAATGGGATCACTTCTTTTGTCAAATTCTTCAATCCATCTGGCCCTGGCCTGCCGGCATAACCGCACCCCTTTGATCTCATTTGATTTAAGCACCGGAAAATTTACATTTAACGTAATTCCGTCAGGCAGGCCATTTTCGAGGACATTTTTTGATATTTCTTTTACATAAAAAAGGTAAGGTGAAAAATCAGCATCTTCATCCATCGAAAACAATGAAAAACCAATTGAGGGTACTCCGATGATCGTTCCTTCAATTGCAGCGGCCATGGTTCCGGAGTACAAAACATTAACCGAGCAATTCGCCCCGTGATTGATTCCCGAAACAATCAAATCAGGCTTTTTCTTTAAAATAACCTGCTCTGCTATTTTTACGCAATCAACAGGTTTACCATTGCAAGCATATTCCTCCACTCCATTATTCTGATATGTTTTTTTGATTCGTAGCGGATGAGTAACCGTAACAGCATGCCCGGTTGATGATTGCGGCGACTCCGGCGCCACAACAACCACATATCCGATATCCTTAACAGCTTCAATTAACTCTCTGATACCTTTTGCCTGTATTCCATCATCATTGGTTACTAAAATCAGTGGTTTTTCCATATTATTTTTTCTCCTTACTTTCAATATCCGTTATGCCTGCGGAAATCACGAATTTCATTACATCGGCTGAAGAAGCTTTAACAGGGGTTACATTTTCAGCCGGTACAACAAACAAATTTCCTGAAAAATTATAAGAGTGCGGCAGGTAAACCGCAACCTTTTCGTCCTCAATACCGAGCAAGCTCAAATCTTTATTGGTAACAAAACCCAGCTTTTGCAGGTCGGTATCCTTGTTGATCTTGATAAGAACCGGCTCGGTAAATCTTTTCTTTTGCCCAACAAATGCAGTAAATATATCTTTCAGCGAAGTATATATTATTTTTACCAGGGGTGCCCGGCTCACAAGCTTATCAAAGTAATGAACAATGGGCCTGAATATAATGGTTGAACCCAAAAAGCCAATCAGGGTGAGCAAGAAAAAGATCACGACAATACCCAAACCGGGAATACTGATACCAATATATTGTTCGATATATGTTTGAAGCAGATTATCAACAAATAAAAATGACACATAAAGCACATAAATAGTAATACTTAGCGGGGCGATGATGATCAGGCCCTGTAGAAAATACCTGATTATATGCCTGGAAAAGGATCTTTTTTTCATTTGTTTCTTATGAACCGTCTAACAAATTTAAGGATTAAATTGCTACAAAATAATCCGGCAAAAGGATTTAATAAAAACTTTTATAACCGGCATAATTCCTCATATAACTTTTGTGTGGGTAAACCCATTATATTGTAAAACGAACCTTCGATGTGATCTATTCCAATAAACCCTATCCATTCCTGAATGCCATACGCACCCGCCTTATCATAGGGTTTATATTGATCTATATAAAAATAGATTTCTTCATCCCGAAGTGATTTGAAATGTACATCTGTCTTTACAAAAAACGATTTTGAAACTTGCTGTGTTCTCAAAGTCACCGCAGTAATCACTTCATGTACTTTTCCTGATAAGGAATAAATAATACGAAAGGCCCCTTCCCTGTTTACTGGTTTTCCAAGTATTTTGCGGTTAAGGACTACAATGGTATCGGCAGTAATTAACAAAGTTGACGGCTTAACTGCTGAAAAATCAAATGCATTTGCTTTCAGTTCAGCGAGGTAAACAGCTACTTCTTCTGGCGACAGATCATCCGGGAAGGTTTCTTCTACATTCACTGAAGTAACATCAAAATCTAACCCGATCTCTTTCAGCAATTTTCTTCTCCTGGGGGATTTTGAAGCAAGGATGATATGATATTTGTTTAGATTGTCGAGCATCAATTAAAAACCAATATAAATCAACTGCATTGAAATTACTCCGGCAAGCATAACTACCTTCATAATATTAGCAAGAAAAGCAAAGTCGGATGATTTCTGGGCAGATATCAACTTTACAAAAATAAAAACCTGTAAAAGCTGCACTGTTATCAGAAAGTACCAGCAGGCCCAGCTAAATCCTTGCTGATAAAGCAAATACTGTCCGTAACCTAAAGTCGCTATACTAATTATTAAAAGTGTATAAACTACCCATTTTGATTTATTGATTCCGATAGCAACAGGCAGCGTGTTGCTCCCTGTTCTTCTGTCACCTTCCATGTCCTGCATATCTTTTAGAACCTCCCGCAGCAAAGTAGTGATAAAAGCAAAATACGTAAAGCCCCAAACAAAATAATTTATACTTCCAATGCTGTCGTATGCATCAAAAAATAATTCGGGTTTACTTCGCAGGGCGAAAAACCCGAAAAGCCAGACCACAAAAACCGTAAAACCCGTAATAATACTTACCACGATATTACCCCAGAGTATAGTCCGCTGGTATTTTGCAGAATAATACCATAACATGATGATCAGAATCGGGAAGATCAATCCCAATTGTAAAGTATTTACCTGAAAAGCCAGGTAAAATCCAAGTATGATTGCCACACCATTTAATATATAATAAAGCAAAAACAGCATGCCTTTACTGATGTCTCTGCCGACGAGAGGTTTTGAAGGTCTGTTGATACGGTCTGATTCCACATCAAAATAATCATTGATCAGATAACCCGAAGCAGCTATCAATACCATAATAAAAACCAGAATAGCAAAGTTCAATCCTCCAAAAACAAGACTCACGCCTTCAATCCGAAGGAGAGGCGCAATAACATAAAATCTCAGCAAGACCATTGTTAAAGCAATGATCAGGAGATTTACAATTCTAAGCATTTTAATAATTGCAGGCATCGCATTAAATTTTAAGTTTACCAATCATAAGCATCATTATTCATCCATTCACCCTGTACTTTCAGCACTTGTTCTATTATTTCCCTTACACAACCTTCACCGCCTTTTTGATGGGAAATATATTTCGAAACAGCTTTGATCTCTTCGGCAGCATCGGCAGGACAAGTAGCAAACCCCACTTTTTGCATCACTTCATAATCCGGAATATCATCTCCCATATACAATACATTTTCAGGATTGATATCATTTTCGTCAATATACTCCTTAAATATCTCCAGCTTGTTGGCCGCTCCCAGAAAAATATCAGTTACCTGCAATGCCCTGAAACGGGTTTCAAGGGTTTTGGATAAACCACCGGTGATCACTGCAACCCTGTAGCCTTTTTTTACGGCGAGCTGTATAGCGTACCCATCTTTCACATTGGCCGTTCGTAAATGTTCTCCGTCTTCCATCAGGATCACTACGCCATTGGTAAGTACACCATCATAATCAAAAATGAATGTGTTAATTTCACGAAGCAGTGATTTATAGCTTGTCATTCTTTTCCTTTCTTTTTATGATTTTTTATCAAGGCTTCAGCAAGTAAAGAATATAATTTTTGGTATTCAGGAAAATCATTCAACATTTCAAGATGCTCCTCCATGGTTTCTATATCCTCACGCACGGCAGGACCAGTTTGAACTGTATGGGGTTGATTTTCCATAACTTTACGTGCTGTTTCTGATATTAAGGGATTAAGCAGTTCAAATGGCAGATTATGCTCTCTTAATATTTCCTCTGCAATGCCAAAGAGAAAATTTGCATAATTACAGGCAAAAACGGCTGCAACATGGGCTGTTTTTCTTTGTGCTGAATTCAGAAGCTTTACATTCTGCGAAATATCACCGGCAATCCGCATAAGTATTTTTTCATTAGCTGCTGAATTTGCTTCAATACACATCGGAATATTACTGAAATCAAGGCTTTTATCTTTTGAGAATGTCTGTAGCGGGTATAAAACCCCGTAATTTTTCGAGGCCTTTTGCAGCACATTCATTGACAACGAACCCGATGTATGTACAGTTAACCTGCCGGGTACATTAATTTCAGACAATATGTTTCCAATGGCATTGTCGGGCACACTAATCAGGTAAAGGTCTGCATTAGGAGCAATATGATCCAATTGTACAACCGGCTTAGAGTCCAGCTCTTTTGCCAACTTTTCAGCAGATTTATGGGTACGGGAATAAACCTCATCAATAAAATATCCTGCAGATTTAAGAGCTTTGCCCATATGCGTTGCAACATTTCCTGCACCAATTAATACAATGTGATATTTTTGCTGATTTCCCATCTTTTTGTTTAACGGCACGAAAATACAAATTTACGGTCAATTTACTTTTTCATTTGTCAAATCCAATCAAAATGTATATTTGTGATCAATAAGAATAAGTATTTCTTAAACAAAAAGCGGAATATTTTGTTAATAGCCTGTAAGGGCAAAAATGTTTAATCAATGGCAAATTATTCGATAAAAGATCTTGAGCAGATAACGGGAATCAAAGCCCATACAATAAGGATGTGGGAAAAAAGATATAATTTGTTAATCCCAAAGCGTACGGGTTCTAACATTCGTTTTTATACGGATGAGGATTTGAAGAAGCTTTTGAATGTTTCCCTGCTTAACAAACACGGGATTAAAATATCGAAGATTGCCAACCTTAAGGAAGAGCAACTTAATGAAAAAGTTTTCCAGATCAGCAGGCAGGAATCGGATTTTAAATGCCAGATAGAAGGCCTTGTTGTTGCAATGATTGACCTGAATGAAGCCAGGTTTGAAAAGATCATCACCAATGCTACCATTAACATGGGATTTGAAGAAACTATTTACAGGATTATTTATCCGTTTTTCGAGAAGGTTGGAGTTTTATGGATGACCGGAGCGATAAATCCTGCACAGGAGCATTTTATCAGCAACCTGATCAAGCAAAAATTAATGGTGGCTATTGATAATCTTAGTGCTGATCAAAGCAGCAAGAAGAAAAAGTTTATTTTGTTTCTGCCCGAGTGGGAACTGCATGAGATCGGGCTGATGATATCGCATTACCTGGTTAAAAAACAAGGGTTAAGCACAATCTTTCTCGGACAGGCTGTTCCATTTAAAGACCTGCTTTCGGTTGCTAAGGTGGTTGAACCTGATTACCTCATCACATCCTTTACATCATCCAATACAAAGCAAACCATACAAGAATACATAAAAAAGCTTTCGGAAGCCTTTAACGGGAAAAAGATATTTGTATCAGGAGCTTATTTCAACAGCTTTAATATCAAAACTCCGGAGAATATAATCCATGTTCCCGATATTCATTTGTTTAAGGAACAAATAATCAGGATCAGCTAAAATGTGTAAACCATCTTATACTAACAGCATTACTACAAACAACTTACAAGCAACAGATTAGACGATCTACATAAACCCAATTCCTTTTGTTTAAAAAATTTTAACAAATATTTCACAAATTATACCTTGACAAGCACACCAAAGAATGTCTAACTTTGTCGAAGTTTGATTAAACAATAATTAACTTAAAATTTTGAACTATGACAGCACTGGAATTCGATTACAAATTAACAAGTTTAGATAGAAATCTTCAATTTTTTGCAAACAAGCTTACCGGCAACGAAGAAGATGCGAAGGACCTTTTACAGGAAACCTATTTAAAAGCTTTAACATATAAGGACAAGTTCGTAAGACAAACCAATTTTAAAGCCTGGGTATTTACCATTATGAAAAACATCTTCATCAACAATTACAGGCGTAATAAACGAGCAAACACCATTCTGGATTCAACGGAGAATCATTATTATATCAACAATACTGTTGAAGAAAGGTATACAAAACCGGATTCGGTATTTGCTGTTAATGAAATGGAAAATGCCATTAAAGACCTTGATGCGGATTACCGCAGAGCTTTTGAAATGTACAATGATGGTTATAAGTATAAGGAAATCGCCGAAGAGCTTAATCTCTCAATCGGTACGGTAAAAAGCAGAATTTTCTTTGTACGCCAGAAGCTGATGAAAAAGCTGCATGAGTATAACCCTAATTAATTGTTCAACCTGTATATTTAAATAATAAACAAGCAAGGATATAATCCACAACAAATGCTCAGCTTGCATTACAGCTTTCTGAGCTTTGTTGTTTAATAGTACCTTTTTCTTAATTCTTCTTTCAGAAATTCGATAGCTATATTAATGACGGGCTTTTTTTGTTCGAAATAAATATCAAAAATTGCTTGTGAAAAAGCGGAAATATTGGCATCTTCTTTTACCTTATTTCCTGCCTGGTTAATAATGTTTATCATGTTTTCTTTTGAATTCTTAACCAACTCCCAGGCTTGTGAAGAAACATATAACTGTTGCGATAAATTATGATCGAATTCTTCGCGTAAGGCTCTGATCATGGAATTCTTTAAATCCGGTATTTTCATGCCGGGCCTGCTAACCCGCATAATAAGATTATTAGGCGATATACGTTCAAGCAACAAAATGATCCGCTCGTATGCCTGCAATTGCACAGTGGTAATGATCCTGCTGTTATTCGGTTCATGGATTTGAGGTACTGCTTTCTCCCGGGGTAGAAGCTTCCGCAACATCAGATAAACAATTGCCAAAACAACCAGTGATGGTAAAATATACTTCAGAATTTCCAAAAGCTCATTCATAATAATTAAGTAAAATTTAAAACGCTACCGCAATATACGAATATTTCCAGCTTGTAAAATCATTAAGCTCACGCTTATATTCATGTAAAATTAGTACATTTGCTTTTTGTGAAAAGCTTAACAATAGAACAAAATGAGCAAGAATTTATTATCTGACAGGGTAAATAATCTCTCCGAATCAGCTACCTTAAGCATGACGCGGAGAAGCAGGCAATTAAAGGAATGTGGCCATGATGTAATCAATTTAAGCATTGGGGAACCTGACTTTAATACACCTGAAAATGTTAAGGAAGCTGCAATAGAAGCTATAAGGGAAAATTTTACCCACTATACTCCGGTGGCCGGTATTCCGGAACTCAGGAAAGCCATCGCGAACAAGCTACTCAGGGATAATAACCTCGAATATGATGATCAGCAAATCATTGTATCCAACGGGGCCAAACAATCCATTGCCAATGTTATTTTGTGTACGGTAAACGAAGGAGATGAAGTAATTGTACCTTCTCCCTACTGGGTTTCCTATCCTGAAATTGTAAAACTTGCCGGTGGCAAAGTCATTAAAATACCAGCCACCATTGAATCAGATTTTAAAATAACCCCCGAACAGTTAAGCAAAGCAATTACAAGTAAAACAAAAGCATTCATTTTCAGTTCACCCTGCAATCCCACCGGAACGGTGTATTCGAAAGAAGAGTTAAAATCACTGGCAGAAGTACTTGCGCAACATAAAAATATTGTTGTGGTCTCAGATGAGATATATGAATACATTAATTTCAGTGGCAGGCATGTCAGCATTGCCCGTTTTGGTGAAATTAAAGAACAGGCAGTTGTGGTAAACGGCGTTTCAAAAGGATATGCGATGACCGGTTGGAGAATTGGTTACATAGCTGCTCCGCTTGAAATTGCCAAAGCATGCGATAAATTACAGGGGCAATATACATCCGGCGCTTCCTCCATTGGTCAAAAAGCAGCCTTAACAGCAGTAAATACAAGCCCCTACAAATCGGATGAGTTGAAGTTTATGCTTGATTCCTTTAAAGAAAGAAGAGACATCGTTATAGAATTGCTGAATAAAATTCCGGGTTTAAGAACCAACATCCCCGATGGGGCCTTTTATATATTTCCAAATATCAGTCATTATTTAGGTAAATCAAACGGAGATAACCTTATTAAAACCGATCTTGACCTTTGCCTTTACCTGCTCAATAAGGCACATGTTGCAGCAGTTCCGGGTGGAGCTTTTGGAAATCCCGACTGCATCAGGATATCCTATGCCACATCAAAGGACTTGCTCATTGAGGCCATCGGAAGGATAGAAAAAGCATTGATTGAACTAAATTAATTGATTATTCTGCTCCTGATCTATGATTATCAGAATCAATTCAGTAAATTTGTTGCAATTTCCCGGCATTTGGGAATTTGGGGCATTATTGATAAAAAAATTATTGTTTTATGCTCGACAATAAAACCCTGACAGCGGCTTTCAACAATTTCAACCGGAAAAAAGTTTTGGTTGTTGGTGATGTAATGATTGACTCCTATTTATGGGGGAAAGTTGAGAGAATATCGCCGGAAGCACCCGTTCCGATTGTAGCCGTTAATAAGAGGGAAAACCGGCTTGGAGGAGCTGCCAATGTGGCCAGAAATATCAAAGCCCTGGGTGCTGATCCCATTATTTGCTCGGTAATTGGTGATGATCTCAAAGCCAATGAGTTTATTGAACTGTGCCAGGAGGAGAATCTTTCTACGGAAGGTCTTTATAAAAGTAAGAAAAGAATTACCACCACAAAATTCAGGATCATCGGTAACAAAGCCCAATTATTGCGCGTGGATGAAGAAAATACTTCCGACCTTACGGATACCGAATCCAATGCACTGTTTAATATCATATCGGGACTGATTGAAAAGTATAAAATTGACGCCCTGATATTCCAGGACTATAACAAAGGTGTGCTGGTTAGTGGTATCATTCATAAAGTGATCAGACTGACTAATGAAAATAATATTCCGGGCATAGTTGATCCCAAAAAGAAAAACTTTGAATCCTTTCAAAATGTCACCTTATTCAAACCGAACCTGAAAGAACTAAAAGAAGGTTTGAACAGGGATATTAGTATTGAAAACACATCTGAACTTGAAAGTGCAGTCAGGTTGCTGCATAAAAAACAAAATATTGACATTCTCCTAATAACCCTATCCGATGCAGGCGTGTATATTAGCAACAGGAAATCCGATAATGATTTTGAAGCATATCTGATTCCGGCACATAAACGCTCAATTGCCGATGTATCAGGTGCCGGAGATACAGTTGTTAGTGTGGCAAGCCTTTGCCTTGTGTGCAAAATGGATATTCGTGAAGTTGCGGCTGTTTCAAATCTTGCAGGAGGAATTGTTTGTGAAGAAATTGGAGTTGTCCCCATCAACAAATCAAGACTACTTGAGGAGGCGATGAAACACATCATTTAATAATGAAAAAGTTTATCAGGCATATCATTCCTTTATTCATTCTTTGTTTTGTTAAACTTCAGGTTTCTTTTGCCCAGGACAGCAAATGGGAACGTTTTCAAACCATTCAATCTCTTGAACAAAAAATCCATTCCATTACTTTCAATAATGGTATTCTGGCGATTAACTTTAACAATGAATTCATTGAAGTATACCGCATCATTAACGATCAGTTTGAACTTGCAAAAACATACAGACTTAAGTGGCTGTGGGAAGAATTCGGCACGATGAAACTGGCAGGCACCTACCTTTATGTTTCAATAGACGGTTATAAATATTACAAAATTGACCTGATCAGGGACAGGATCAAAAAAACAAATACCTACAAAGCGGGTTTTTATATTATGTCGAGATATGATGTGGAATATTACGGTGATTACTGGATTTTGAAAATCAATGATGCCGGGGATCTTGAGATATGGTTGAACAAAAAATTCAAAGAAAATTACATGGAACTATTCAAGGATACTTTACTTCGAAAAGAAAAATAATGTTTGTTAATTGATATTTCGGGTTTTGAAAAACACACAGAAAATATTCCAAATTTTACATCGTTACTAATAATTCAAACAAGGAACTGATGTTGAAAGGATACAGAAAGACCATAGTATTGCTGATGGTTGCCCTGCTGGCTGGCAACCTGCATTCGTACGGACAGATTGACAAGGTGAAGAACCTGCCTAAATACGATCACGCCCCCTATCATTTTGGGTTTATTTTAGCAGCCAACAAGATGTTTTTCTCCATTAAAACAAAGCCCTGGATCGAAAATGTTAAATACACCAACCAGGATTTGGGCGGCGACTCCCTTTTTCTTTACAGTGTACACGGAGAACCCACCGTTGGGTTTACAATAGGTATTGTAGGCAACCTGAGGATTGGTAAGTATTTTGACCTGAGATTAATACCTTCACTTGCATTTGGAGAGAGGCATCTGAAGTATTCCATCCTGAAATACGAAGAAGACAATCCGCCATTACTGGTTGATATAGAAAAAAACGTCACTAGCACATTTGTTGAATTTCCCCTCCATATAAAGTACAAATCCAAACGTTTTAACAATGTGAGAGCATATTTGATTGGTGGTTTCAAATATACACTTGATCTGGCATCCAATGCCAATAAGAAAAAAGACAATGCCGACGAAACATATATCAAACTAAAAAAACATGATGTACTTGCTGATATTGGCGTAGGCTTTGATTTTTATACACCATTTTTTAAATTCGGAACAGAAATTAAGATGTCGTATGGTTTGCTTGATGTGCTTATCCGTGACGGCACCATGTACTCGGAAGGAATTGAACGCATAAACTCAAAAATATTCCTTCTTTCTTTTACATTTGAATAAAAAATCCAGGATCATGAATAATCTCTCACCCCAATTACCACTTTTTGATGCATTAACCAAAAAGGCCCTGCTCAAACAAAAAGTTTATTCCAACACGCTGACAACATTTAACATGTTTAAGCAAGCCTTGCAGGATATTGCTGAGGATTACCAGAAAAACCTGAAACCAAATCGGGATCAAATTCCTTTTCTTTTTAAGCTAAAAGGGGAATTTGAGCTTGAACTTAAATTTGCCGGTGATATCCTGATATTACTGATGCATACCAACGTGTTTGAGTTTTCCCGTGATCACGAGGTCATGAAAACATCATATGTGAAGGAAGAAAAAGAACGTTCATACTGTGGAATAATCAACATATATAATTTTCTCGCCGACTCCTTTAAATACAACAGGGTAAATGATATCGGCTACCTCATTGGCAGGATATTCATTAACAAGGATATGCACTATTTCATTGAAGGCAAACGCGAAATAGGTTTACTGTATAACAATTTCAATACCACAGTTATGAATGAAAAATCCGCCAGGGAAATCGTTGAATCCGCCATCAGGTATACAATCAATTTCGATTTGTTAACACCACCTTACGATCATGTTAAAGAGGTACCCTTACACGAAATGCAATCAACACTTGATAATATCGTACTGAAGACCGGCAAGCGGCTCGGCTTCAAATTCCAGGCCGATAAAGAGGATGAATAGTTTTCTTCTCTCAGCTCAAACCACATGCTTATCCAGTATCCAAAACAAAAAATCTCAAAAAATTTTTTCAAAAAAATTTTCCCGGATTAAAAAATAAATTTACTTTTGCAAACTCAAATTTGCTCCCATCGTCTAGTCTGGCCTAGGACGCCAGGTTTTCATCCTGGTAACAGGGGTTCAAATCCCCTTGGGAGTACTAAGAAGAGCGCCTGACACAAATCGTTTCAGGCGTTTTTTATTTCCCGGAAATAAACTACCCCGCCGCAGAGCAGCGGAGTATTAAATGGAATATTGAAAAACG
>CAZTAW010000076.1:0-13576 GCA_964611705.1 uncultured Bacteroidales bacterium | reverse complement strand
ACAGGGGTATTTTCCAGTCACGGAATGCGATCAGACCAATCAGGACAATAGCGGAATCAACGATGATCATGAGCTGCCCAAGCGGCATCTTGGTATATTTATTTATGATCATGGCAACAATATCGGTTCCGCCTGATGTTGCCTTTGATTTAAAGATCAATCCCAAACCAAGACCGATAAATACTCCGCCAAATACCGAAGACAACAATGCATCATTTTCAACAAGAGGTTTCTCACCATATACATATGTTAAAAGGTCTACGAAAATAGCCGTAAGGAAAAAACCGACAACTGTCTTTACACCAAATCTGGGACCAAGGATTTTTATCCCTATAATGGTTAAAGGTATATCAAATGCAAGTGCCATTAATCCCACCGGTGTGTCAAGCAACCAGTGTAGCACAATGGAAATACCATATACCCCACCTGGTACTATTTTATAAGGTGTGATAAACAAAACAAAACCTGAAGCCAGAATAAATGATCCAAACAATATCAGTCCATAATTAATAAACCATCTTCTTGAAAACAATTTTTCCTTTTGTAAGAATCCCATAACTTATTAGTATTAAATGTTTACACTTAGAAAAAATGAGCGCAAAAATAGATAGTTTTATAATATCTGCAATGAAAATAGTCTTAAAAAATTATTCATCCAAAATCAAATGGATTTAGCAGTAAATCAATGACATGGGGTTTATCTTTTCAGATATTTCATATTGCATTTTGCTAGTGGATTCTATTACGGAAGCTAATAGCCAAGCCTTTGTATAATAAAATGCCTGAAAAAATGTTTAACATAAGCAAACACTGAACTATAAAGGTTGGGCACAATGCGTAGGAATACTTTTAAATTATTAATGTGGAAAGACTTGTGTTATTAAAAAAATTATTATTTTAGCCCACCCAAAAAAATCTCGAAATAAGCTAATTTGATGGCATCACGGAAAGCAATATTGATTTTAACAGCCCTCTTGTTGAGCATTGTAACATATCCCCAGCAAGATCCTCAATTTAGCCAGTATATGTTTAATAAGGTGTCATTCAATCCCGGGTTTGCAGGCAATTCAGGAGGTATTTGTATTAATGGTGCCATCCGGCAACAATGGGTGGGTTTTAAGGAAACTCAACCTGATGGCAGTACCTATAATGTTGCACCTGAAACTTTTCTTGTTACTGCTGATGCACCTTTAAAAGTTTTACATGGTGCTTTGAGCGCTGTTATCATGCAGGATAAAATTGGTTACTGGAGTGATATTGGTCTTAAGTTGGGCTATACCTACAGAATTTTTATAGGAAGGGGAAATTTCGGAGCCGGAATGCAAGTTGCCTTTACAAACCGTACGGTTGATTTTGGCAAATACCATACGGTAGTTGAAAATGATCCCCTGATCAGCGGTCTTTCCGAAGAAAGTGATATGCTTCTTGATTTTTCACTTGGTGTTTATTACGAAGTCCCGGATTCATATTATATGGGCTTATCCGTGGTTGATTTACTGCAGTCAAGCGGTAAAGATCTTGGAAATGCTCTGAAATATACCCTTGATAGAGCTATATATATCACAGGTGGATATAATTATACTTTACCTGCAAATCCAAACTTTGAAATTAAGCCATCCTTTCTTGCAAAAATAGGACAGGGTGCAAGTCAGTATGATTTTAGTACATTGCTTGCATATAAAGATAAGTTTTGGGGAGGTGTTTCATATCGCTTACAGGAATCTGTGATAGTAATTGTAGGTATGACATGGAAAAAGTTCAGAATAGGTTATTCTTATGATATCAATACCATGGGCTATGGATTAGGCGGTACACACGAGATTACAGCAGGTTATTGTTTTAAAATTGAATTGGATAAATTTAGAAAAAGCTATAGAAATACTAGATTTTTATAAAAATAAGTTTTTTAAACTTTATTTTTTTATTTTTGAGCCAAATAATAAAAATAATTGAAAGTCGTTAAAAAGACAACAAAATCGGAAGTCAGTATGAAAAGATTACTAGTTTATGTTGCTGCACTATCTCTACTAGCAAGCTGTTCAAGCTCGGATAACGGAGAATTGGTAGGTGTTAACCGGAAGTCCAAACCTTTCTATCAACCCGATCCTTACGGAATGGTATTTATTCCACAAGGTAGTTATACTATGGGTGTTGGCGATGAAGATATCACTTACGGATATGTGCATAAACCAAAAACAATTTCAGTTTCTGCATTTTTTATGGATGAAACTGAAATTACCAACAACGAATACAGGCAATTTGTTTACTGGGTCAGGGATTCTATTGCCAGAACTATTCTTGGTAATGTGAGCCCCGATGAATATCTGATTCAGGAAAATGAAGAAACCGGGGAGATTTATGATCCCCCATTCCTCAACTGGGAAACTGATCTTGAGTGGAACAGCGAAGATCAGGATATCAGAGATGCATTGGAAGAAATGTACCTTCCGGAACATGAAAGATATTTCAGAAGAAAAGAAATTGATACCCGAAAACTGAATTATGAATACTACTGGGTTGACCTGAAAGCAGCAGCTGTTAAAGACTATTCGGAAGAAGCCGATTACAGAAATGCAAGCCTGGCTAACAGACCCCAGGGTTTGCGTGACAGATCTGTTTATGTAAGGAAAGAAGTAATTAATGTTTATCCCGATACTTTGTCATGGATTCACGATTATACTTATTCATTCAATGATCCGTTGACTGAAAAATATTTCTGGCACCCTGCTTACGATCATTATCCGGTTGTTGGTGTAAACTGGAGGCAGGCCCGTGCATTCTGTGTATGGAGAACAGAATACCTGAATGGTTTCCTGAAAGGTAAGAAAGGTGAGCCCGGTCTGGCCGAGTTCAGGCTTCCTACCGAAGCCGAATGGGAATGGGCAGCAAGAGGTGGTTATGCACTAAGTCCTTATCCATGGGGAGGACCCTATACAAGAAATGAAAAAGGATGCTTCCTGGCCAACTTCAAACCGCTAAGAGGAAATTACATTGCTGATGGTGGCCTTCGAACCGTTATCGTCGGACATTATCCACCTAATGACTGGGGTTTATATGACATGGCCGGTAATGTTGCCGAATGGACAAATAGTGCTTTTGATCCCCTTTCATATGATTTTACCTGGGATATGAATCCAAATTATACTTATAATGCCAAAGAAACAGATCCGTCTGCAATGAAACGCAAGGTGATCAGAGGTGGTTCCTGGAAAGACATTGCTTATTATTTACAGGTTACTACAAGAGCATACGAGTATCAGGATACATCCAAATGCTACATCGGTTTCAGGTGTATACAACCTTATCTAGGAAGAAATAAAGATGATAACCCGGCCCGTGCTTCAAGGGTTTATAACTAATGCAAAACAATAATCAATTAAAATAGAAAATTAATCAATTAAGCATCACACACTATGGGATTAAATAATGTAGTTAGAACCAGAGGTTTCAGAAACTTTATGGCCAAATTATATGGCTGGGGTGCCTCATTAGTTATTTTAGGTGCGCTTTTTAAAATCAATCATTACACTGGTGCAGATATTATGTTGATCGTCGGTTTGGGTACCGAGTCACTTATATTCTTTTTCTCTGCATTTGAGCCACCTTATGTTGAACCGGACTGGAGCGTGGTATATCCTGAATTGGCCGGATTATACCACGGTAAAAAATCTGCAAAAGATGTTCAGAAAAGACCTACCCAGGAGCTTGACAAAATGTTCAAGGAAGCAGATATTGAACAAGGCGTTATTAACCGGCTGGGCGAAGGACTAAAAAAGTTTGGAGAAAATGCATCCAGACTTGCTGACCTGTCGGAAGCTTCAATGGTTACCAATCAGTATGTTGAGAATGTTAAAAATGCAACGGCATCAGTTGGTGAGCTCAATGAATCATACCGGAAAACCGCTGAAGTCCTTAGTAAAGATGCATCAGCATCAACAAGTTATGTGGAAAATATTCAGCGTGCTTCCGAAGGTGCAGCTAGTCTTTCATCGGCTTATAATCAGGCATCGGAATCTATTAAAAATGATCTTGCTGTAACTTCTGAATTTGCAGGAAGTATCAGAGAAGCCACAGAATCAGCAAAATCACTTGTTGAGAAATATACGAAATCAGCAGATATACTTTCGAAATCAGCCGAAGCGCTTGATTTGTCCTCAATGGAAGGTAAAACATATAATGAACAACTAAAGCGCATTTCAGATAATCTGGCTGCATTAAATACTGTATATGAATTACAATTGCAAGGAACCAATCAACAGGTTGAATCAGCAGCAAAACTGCAGGAAACAATGAATCATTTCCTTGGTAACCTCGGTGAATCTGCTGATAAAACGGTTCAATACAAAGAACAAATGGATCAATTGACTGAAAGTGTCGCTTCATTGAACAAGGTATATGGAAATATGCTTTCTGCAATGAATTTTAATCCAAACAGTTAAGATTAATTAATTAGATTTTTAAATCATTATAATATTCACACATGGCTGGATATAAAGAAACCCCACGGCAGAAGATGATCGCGATGATGTACCTGGTACTCACCGCACTTCTGGCGTTGAATGTTTCGAAAGAGATGCTTGATGCTTTTGTTGTTGTAAATGAAAGCGTTGAAAAAACAAAAGAAAATTTTGCAAATAAAATTGATGATATACTAAGCGATTTTGAGTTTCAGTATGACCTGCAACCGGATAAGGTTAAGCCATATTATGATACGGCAATGATTGTCAGGGAAAAATCAGAAGAACTGATTCAATTTATTGACAGTATTAAATATGCCGTAATTGATCATACGGATCGGAAAATCGATGGTATAGAGCACGCAAAAAGTGTAAAACTTGAAAAAGTTGAAGCGAAGGACCAGTTTACGCAACCAACAGAGTTTTTCTTTGGTAGTGACGCGTCTATTACAAAAGAAAAGCCTTCCGGTATACTGAAAGAAAAAATTAATCAATACCGTAAGGAAATGCTGGACTTTATCAATATGCCGGATACCAGTAAGAGACTGGGCCTTGAAACCGCAGGACCTTATTATGATGCCAGTGGTCAGGAACAAAACTGGGAGCAGCATAATTTCTATTATACCATTCTTGCTGCCGACGTTGCCATTTTAAATAAACTTATTGCAGAAGTTCAAAATGCGGAATTTGACGTTTTGAGCCATCTGTATGATGCCATTGATGCACAGGATTTCAAGTTTAATAAAATTGCTGCAAAAGTTATTCCTGAAAGGTCATATATCTTGCAAGGTGAACAATACGAAGCTGAGGTATTTGCTGCTGCTTATGATACCGTTCAGGATCCTGAGGTATATCTTGTACGCGGAGTTAGTAAATGGGATGACAGCTATTTATCTACGGCTACCAAATTGGATGGTTCACACGGAATGGGAAAGATTAAATTCCCGGGAAGCAAAGTTGGAACACATACATACGCCGGTATTATTGAGATAACAAATCCCATGGGTAAAATAATCAGATATCCCTTTGACGGCGAGTATATAGTGGCTCCACCCTCATTAACGGTTGCTGCAACCAAAATGAACGTATTTTATATTGGTGTTGATAATCCGGTTTCGGTTTCCGTGCCCGGAATGGCTGATGAAAATATTTTTCCTGTAATAACAAGTGGTGCTGTATTGGTAAAAAAGAAAGGCGAAGATTTTAATTACATCGTTAGAGTACCAAAAGGCATGCGTGAGGCCGTTATTTCGGCAACTGCCCAATATGAAGGACAGACAATGAACATGGGTTCAAGAATCTTCAGGGTGAAACGTGTACCGGACCCCATTGCAGAAATTGCGGGTATTAAAGAAGGTGAAATTGAAAAAAATACCTTACTTGCTGCCGGTGCAATCATTCCGGCAATGAAGGATTTTGAATTTGAATTGTATTTTCGTGTTACTTCCTTCAGAATGGGTACAATTATTAATGGTGACTGGATAACCCGTCGTTCCAGCGGAAATCGCTTTACAGAGGAAATGATCAATATGATAAGAGATGCCAACAGAAAGCAAAAATTCTTTTTTGAAAACATTCAGGCTGAAGGAGATGATGGCACATTACGTACCCTTAACTCTATAAACTTAACTATTAAATAATGTTGAATATGAACCTATTATAGGAGGTTATATGAAAAAACTATTTTTTGTAATATTGATAACGGGATTTATCTTAGGAATCGCAAATACGGCTTCCAGCCAGGTTCTGGATACAAAACCTCCACAAGATGGATTGTTTCCCGATGAAGGCATTATTGATAAAAAGCCTATTCCTTATCCCCCACTCAGAAAAGCTGATGTGATGTGGTCCAAAAGGATTTGGCGGGTTATTGATATGAAACAAAAAATGAATCAGCCTTTCTACTTTCCTCGTGAACCACATAACAACTGGAGAAGTTTTATGCGGGTCGTTATGGATGCCCTGAAAGAAGGTTCCATAACAGGATATGACGTTTCTGCTACGGATGAGTTCCTTGTACCTTTGAATTATCATGAAGTGGTTACAAGACAAATTGATACGATACACAAAACATTGCAGCGGTCTTATCCACCTTATGACGATTATGATACGGTTATTTATACCGAATTCGACCCTACAAAAGTTATGCGCATCAGGGTTAAAGAAGACTGGTATTTCGATAAACAACGTTCACAGATGATGTGCAGAATTATCGGACTTTGCCCGGTAATGATGAAAGAACGTGAAGGAGAAGAATTCCCTGAACCGCTGTTTTGGATTTACTATCCCGAAGCCAGAACAGTTTTAGCAAAAGCGCTTGTATATAACCGTAAAAACGATGCCGAAAGACGTACATATGACGAGGTATTCCAGAAAAGAATGTTCGACAGCTTTGTCTATAAAGAACAAAATGTTTACGATAGACGAATTTCTGAATATGCAACAGGCCTGGATGCATTGCTGGAATCAGAAAGGGTAAAAAACGAATTATTTGAGTTCGAGCACGATCTCTGGGAATTCTAAGAAAATAATAAGTACATGAATAAAACAAGCCTTCCATTGTAGGGAGGCTTTTTTTTATTCATTCCGATATTGCTTATCTTTGTTTGATCCATTCAAAGAAATTATGTCATATTCTTTCCTTGATACAACAATTGAATATCTGAAAGGCGTGGGCCCTAAAAGAGGTGAATTGTTAAGAAAAGAATTGAGTATTTCAAACTTCCACGATTTGATTTCCTATTATCCTTTTCGATACATTGACAAAAGCAGGATATTTAAGATTAATGACATCAAAAGCGATTTGGCCTATGTTCAGTTAAAGGGTAAGATCAGGGGTATGAATATGGTAGGTCAGGGACGGGGGAAAAGAATGACGGCATGGCTATATGATGAATCAGGCAGGATTGAGTTGGTTTGGTTCAAAGGATTTAAATGGCTCAAAGGGAAATTTAATCCGGATACGCTTTATACTGTGTTTGGAAAACCAACGATTTTTAACAACAGGTTTAATATTCCCCATCCCGAGATTGATGAAGAGAAAGATGAGCAGGAAATGCTTGGGGAAAAATACCAGGCGGTTTACTCATCAACAGAAAAGCTGAAATCAATTGGTCTGGGCAGTAAAGGATTTAACAAGCTTTTCAGCAATCTCATCCGAAAATCAGAAAATAATATACCTGAAAACCTGCCCGAACACATCATCAGTAAATACTCTTTTCCAGGAAGAGAGGAAGCTCTCAAACAAATCCATTTTCCAGCATCGGCTGATAAATTAAAAAAAGCCAACCTTCGCTTAAAGTATGAAGAACTGTTTTTTATTCAGGTTAAATTACTGCGACAGAAAATAAACAGAAAGCAAAACATTCCCGGTCGTAGATTTGTAGTGGTTGGAGAAACATTTAACAAATTCTTTAAAGAATGTCTGCCATTCAAACTCACAAATTCGCAAAAAAAAGTCATCAGGGAAATTCGTGCAGATATGAACAACGGAACACAAATGAACCGTTTGCTGCAAGGAGATGTTGGAAGCGGTAAAACCCTTGTTGCCCTGATGTGTATGCTTATTGCAATAGATAATGGTTTTCAGGCTTGTGTAATGGCCCCAACAGAAATATTGGCAAGACAGCATTTCGACACATTGAGCAAAATGCTTGAGAAAGTAAATGTCAATGTTCAGCTTCTTACGGGCTCAACAAAAAAATCTCAACGCCAGGATATCCATGAACAACTTAATGAAGGGAATTTGGATATTCTCATAGGCACACATGCTCTGATAGAAGAAAGTGTGAAGTTTAACAATCTCGGACTTGTTGTAATAGATGAACAACATCGGTTCGGGGTAGCTCAAAGAGCAAAAATGTGGAAAAAAAGCAATACACCTCCTCATATTTTGGTGATGACGGCAACACCTATCCCCCGGACAATGGCTATGACCATTTACGGCGATCTTGATTTTTCAGTGATCAATGAATTACCTCCCGGAAGAAAGCCGGTCAAAACTTATCATTTTTTCGACACAGCAAGACTGAAAATTTTTGGTTTCTTAAAACAGGAAATAAAAAAGGGAAGACAGATTTACATTGTGTATCCGTTGATTAAGGAATCTTTAAAACTGGATTTGAAAGACCTGATGGACGGTTATGAAAGCATTACGCGTGAATTTCCTTTACCTGAATACGCCGTTAGCATCGTTCACGGCCAAATGAAACCGGAGGACAAAGATTATGAAATGCAAAGGTTCATAGAGAAAAAAACACAAATAATGGTTTCAACCACTGTAATTGAAGTGGGTGTGGATGTTCCCAATGCCAGTGTAATGGTGATTGAAAATGCAGAACGTTTCGGGCTTTCTCAGTTACACCAGTTGCGAGGAAGAGTTGGCAGGGGTGCCGAGCAGTCGCATTGTATTTTACTGACCCAACACAAATTAAGTAATGAAGCACGCAAAAGGATACAAACCATGGTTGAGACAAATGATGGATTCAAGATATCAGAAATTGACCTGAAACTGCGAGGACCGGGCGAAATGGAAGGTACAAGACAATCCGGTCTTGTAAACCTTAAAATAGCTGATATTGTAAAAGATGAGATAATCATGAAAGCAGCGCGCCAGAATGCACTTGAAATAGTTGAAAATGATCCTCGGCTTTCCGGCGCAGCTTATCAACCCCTGGTAAATTATCTGAATTTCATAAACAAGCAATACACAAATTGGGTAATGATAAGCTGATCATTGGATAAAATCACTATTTTTGCCTCAAACATAAAAAACAATCTCTCCATGAAGATTTCTTATAAATGGCTAAAAAACTATGTTGATTTTAGTGTAGATCCGCAGAAATTATCAGAGATATTGACCAATACCGGTCTTGAAGTTGAAGGACTGGAAGAGTTTGAATCAGTTAAGGGAGGTCTTGAAGGAATTATTATAGGAAAGGTTCTGACATGCAGAACACATCCCAATGCTGACAAGTTAAGTTTAACAAAAGTTGATATTGGACAGGGGCAAGTGCTGGAAATAGTTTGCGGAGCTACAAACGTGAAAGAAGGTCAAAAAGTTATTGTTGCAACTGTTGGAACAACTTTGTATTTTGGGGAGAAATCATTCAGGATAAAAAAAACAAAAATTCGCGGTGAGGTTTCCGAGGGGATGATTTGTGCCGAAGATGAGGTTGGATTGGGCACATCACATGAAGGCATTCTGGTTCTTGATGAAAATGCACCGGTTGGAACTCCGGCCAAAGAGTATTTTGAAATTGAAAAAGATTGGGTTTATGAGATTGGTCTTACCCCCAACCGCTCGGATGCTACTTCCCACATCGGGGTTGCACGCGACATTGTTGCGGCCCTGAACCGCATTGAAAACACACGAAAACAAAAACTGAATTTGCCTGATACCACCGGTTTCAAAACAGATAACAATGAGTTAAATGTTGATGTGGTTATTGAAGATGCTATAGCATGTCCGCGTTTTTCAGGTCTTTCAATTTCTAATTTAACGATAAAGGAATCTCCTGACTGGCTGAAGAATTACTTAAATGCTATTGGCATTCGTCCTATAAACAATATTGTTGATATCACCAATTTCGTGTTGATGGAATACGGACAACCTTTACATGCTTATGATGCTCAAAAAATCAAGGGGGGAAAGATAATCGTTAAGAAACTTCCGGATAAAACACCTTTTATTACCCTGGATGAGGTGGAAAGGAAATTATCTGCAGATGATCTGATGATATGTGATGCCGAAGAAGGTATGTGCATAGCCGGAGTATTTGGAGGTGTTCATTCAGGCGTTACGGAAGCAACAAAGGAGATATTTTTGGAAAGTGCTCATTTTAACCCTGTATCTGTCAGAAAAACTGCAAAAAGGCATGACCTGCAAACATATGCTTCATTCCGTTTTGAAAGGGGTACCGATCCCAGTATCACCGTCGAGGCATTAAAGCGTGCTGCAATGTTGATCAAAGAAATAGCCGGTGGCACAATATCAAGCAAAGTTGTGGATGTTTATCCTCAGAAAATTGGAAACCATGAATTGAGCATCAATTATTTTCGTGTTGACAGGTTAACCGGTAAAAAGATTGACAGGGATATCATTAAATCAATTTTGCTTGATCTGGGTATTAAAATTCTTAGTGCAAAAAATGATGGGCTTGTTTTGTCCATACCAACATTTAAAACAGAAGTTACCCGTGAAGCAGATATTATCGAAGAAATATTGAGGATTTACGGATATAATAACATCGAACTTTCCACTCAGCTTAAATCCTCCTTATCGTTTATTGATAAGCCCGATCCTGAAAAAATACAGAATATTATTTCGGATTACCTTTCAGGAAATGGTTTTTATGAGATCATGAGCAATTCACTTACAAATTCAAAATATACCGAATTCAGTATAGTTGAAAAAGCAGAAAACAATGTCAGAATACTTAATCCAATTAGCCAGGATCTTGATGTGTTAAGACAAAACCTGATGTTTGGCGGATTGGAGGCAATTGCGTACAACCAGAATCGTAAATCTTTCAACCTGAAACTATATGAATTTGGTAACACCTATAGATTATCAACTGAAAAACACAACAGTTTATTAGAAAAATATCACGAAGAAAAACATCTGGGAATATTTGTTTGCGGAGAGGAAAAACCGGAAAGCTGGGCTACAACCGAAAAAAGGACGAATGTTTTTTTCCTGAAGGCATATGTTGAGAATATCCTTCGTCGGTTAGGAGTTTTTTCCCGCTTAGCTATTGATTATGAAGTAAGCAAACATTTTGCCGAAGGTATCAGATATCTATATGGCGAGGAGTTGCTGGCAGAAATAGGAAGCGTTAATCCCGAATTCCTGCTTAAATTCGATATCAGGCAGGAGGTTTTTTATGCCGATATTAATTATGAAACTTTACTCAGACTTACAAAGAATGTAAAACCTCAGTATAATGAAATCCCAAAATTTCCTGCTGTAAGACGCGATCTGGCACTTCTGTTGGATAAAAATGTGGAGTTTGAAAAGATTAGAGAAATCGCTTATAAAACGGAGAAAAACCTGCTTAATTCGGTTAACCTTTTTGATATTTATGAAGGTGATAAAATAGAAAAAGGAAAAAAATCCTATGCCATTAGGTTTATCTTTCAAAATCCGGTGAAAACATTAACCGATAAGTTTGTTGATAAGATTATGAGCAAGATCATTAAAAATATGGAAAAGGAAATCAATGCAAAAATCAGATAATTTTAACCAGAATAATTAATTAATACCAAAACAATGAATGAAACTGAGAATGTTAAGTATTCGGTAAGCCCTGATGGGGAAAAATTTGCCATCCCGAAACAGGAAGAATATGATAAGGAATTTGTGCAAATAGAAAGAAAAGTAAAGCAGGCAAGAAGCGAGGCTAAAGAAATTGTAGTTGTAATGGGAGTTGGGTTTGTTGGTGCTGTTATGGCTGCCATAGTGGCAGATACACGTGATGAGCAGGGTCAACCCACTAAATTTGTGATTGGCTGTCAACGTCCAAGTGTTAGAAGCTACTGGAAAATCCCCATATTGAATAAGGGTTTGTCTCCGGTAAAAGCTGAAGATCCTGAGGTAGATGAATTGATATCCCGATGCGTACTGGAGGATAAAACTTTGGTTGCAACTTATAATAATGATTGTCTCAAACTGGCAGACTGCGTGATTGTGGATGTTCAGTGCGATTACACCAAAAATGAGCTTGGAAATATGCGCAATGGTGAAGCTGATATGGCAGCACTTGAGGCAACAGTGAAAACCATTGGCCAGAAAATCAATGAGAACTGTTTGGTTTTAATTGAAACAACAGTTGCTCCAGGTACCACTGAGTTTGTTGCATGGCCAATACTTAAAAAGGAGTTTAGACGAAGAAATGTGTATGCAGTACCCTTACTGGCTCATAGTTTTGAAAGGGTAATGCCCGGACGTGAATATGTAAGCAGTATCAGGGATTTCTGGCGCGTATGTGCGGGTTGTACAAAGGAAGCACGTGATCGTGTGGAGAAATTTCTGCACGAGGTATTGAACACCAGGGAATATCCATTAACAGTAATGGACCGTCCTATTGAATCAGAAACCACAAAGATTGTCGAGAATTCATACAGAGCTACAATTTTAGCCTACCTGAATGAATGGAGCTTGTTTGCCGAACGAAATGGTGTTGATCTGATCAAGGTAATTAATGCGATAAAAATGCGTCCCACACACAGCAATATGATTTTCCCGGGGCCTGGTATCGGAGGTTATTGCCTTCCAAAGGATGGAGGACTTGGGTACTGGTCATATAAACATATACTTGGATTTAATGATGGGGATGAAGTATTCCAGATTACTCCAAAAGCTATTGATATTAATGATACAAGATCATTGCATGTTACGGAGTTGACAAGGGATGCATTGAGAAATATGGCACATTATATTGCCGGTGCAGATGTGCTGATCTGCGGTGCAAGCTACAGGCAGGATGTTGGAGATACCCGATATAGCGGAAGTGAGATGGTGGTTAGAAAACTAAGTGAAATGGGTGCTGAGATGCATGTGCATGATCCATATGTTGATCATTGGTATGAGTTGGAATCGCAGGAAACATATCCTGCTCCTGGTATTTCATGGAAACGGTTTTTCAGAAATCAGGAATCACTCAAAGATGTCGAAGTTCAAAAAGATTTGCCTGAAGCAATTAAGGGTATGGAAGCTGTTGTTTTTGCCGTTCCGCATGAACAATATCTTGACCTTTCACCTGATGATGTGGTAAAATGGGCTGGACAGCCCATAGCCGTTATTGATTGCTTCGGTATTTTACCCGATGAAAAAATCAAACGCTATTTTGAGCTTGGATGCGAGGTTAAAGCTTTGGGAAGAGGTCATATTCAGAGAATAAAAAAGGAAGTCAAGAACAATAAATAATACTATAATTTTGTTAAAAATCCCTTGGTTTGCTTAAACGCAAGGGTTTTTTTATTGATAATCAAAGATATAATCATGGTATGTTTTGTGCATGAATTTGATTGCTTGGTGAAAATTCCGTAATTTTACATTGCAAATCAGAAAAATGAAGGAAAAGGACTAATCAGAATGGATATTCAGGCAATAAAGCAGC
>CAZTAW010000075.1:3999-13624 GCA_964611705.1 uncultured Bacteroidales bacterium | reverse complement strand
ATTTGGCATCAAAAATAACTTTAACAAATCCTTCTCTGGTTCCTGCGGCGCTGGCTTTTCCTGAAGCAGTATAAGGAAACTTGCCGACCTTGATATCGTAGCCGGCTTCTTTGGCTTGTTTTTCGGTCATGCCGACTGATGCCACTTCGGGATGTGTATAAGTGCATCCGGGGATGTTGCCATAATCTATTGGCTCAACCTCCAGCCCGGAAATCTTTTCAATACAGGTAATACCTTCATGTGAAGCTGTATGTGCAAGCGCCTGTCCGTGGGTAACATCTCCAATAGCGTAATAGCCTTCAACACTTGTTTTGTAAAATTCATCCACCTTGATTTTGTCTTTCTCAACTTCAATTCCTGTTTCTTCCAATCCGATGTTTTCGATGTTTGATTTAATACCAACTGCAGAAAGTACGATCCCGGCTTCGAGGGTTTCTTCACCCTTTTTTGTTTTAATGTGGACTTTGCAGTTTTTTCCGCTGGTATCAACTTTCTCAACATTGGCGCCTGTCAACACTTTCATTTTTGCTTTTTTGAAGGAGCGTGCCAGTGTTTTCGATACTTCTTCATCCTCAAGCGGAACAATATTGGGTAATAATTCAATGAGGGTTACCTCTGTCCCGAGTGTATTGTATAAATAGGCAAACTCGCTGCCAATAGCTCCTGATCCGATGATTACCATGGATTTGGGTTGTTTGGGCAAGGTCATGGCTTCGCGGTATCCGATTACTTTTTTACCATCCTGCTTAATGTTGGGTAGTTCTCTTGATCTTGCTCCGGTTGCTATGATTATATGATCGGCTTCAAATGTTGTCTTTTTGTCTTTTTCATCAGTGACCTCAATTTTTTTTCCGGGTTTTAAGACACCAAAACCTTTGATGTGCTCTATTTTGTTTTTCCTGAAAAGAAACTGAATTCCTTTGCTCATGTTTTCGGCAACAATGCGGCTCCTTTTGATTATGGCTTCAAAATCGGGTTTAACTTCTCCATCTACCTGTATGCCAAATTCTTTTGCGTTTTTTGTATAATCAAAAACCTGTGCGCTTTTTAATAATGCCTTGGTAGGAATACATCCCCAGTTCAGACAAACACCACCGAGCTCTGCTTTTTCCACAACAGCTACTTTTTTTCCCAATTGGGCTGCGCGAATAGCTGCTACATATCCACCGGGTCCGCTTCCTAAAACAATGATATCATATTTCATAATTGTTACTTTTTTATCTAAATCAGTTTATTATATGCAAAATTACTAAAAATTAAAGGATTCACTCAATTGGTAACTGTCTGGTAAATCCTTCCTCTAGAGATAAAAATGTTTCAGTGCTCGTTATCTCATAAACGGATTGTATTTTACTTACAATGATCTTTTTCAAATGTTCATTATTATGGGCATGAATTTTAATCAGTAAAGAATATTTTCCTGTAATATGATGACACTCAACAATTTCAGGAATCTTTTTTATTTTCTCAAATACTTCTTCATGTGTACTCCTTGAAGTAAGGTTAACCTGTAGCCCAATAAAAGCACAGGTCAGATAACCGAAGCGTTTGGGATTGAGTGAATATTGTGATCCTGTAATTACTCCGGCTTCTATCATTTTATGAACGCGTTGGTGTATTGCGGCTCCTGAAACCCTGCAATTACGGGCAATTTCAAGAAAAGGCGTCCGTGCATCCCGGATGAGAATACTCAGTATGCGTTTGTCGAGACTGTCGAGGTGAAAATTGTGATCCATTACTTTGTTGAATTATAAATTTGTTGGAAAGTTAATCATTTGGTTTCGATTTTAAAAATTCTTTAACAAAAAATTAACAAATCGTTAGCAATTGTTGAACAAATAACCTATCTCAGTATATTTGTATACAACAGTAATACCTGCAACCTGTCAAAAAATAAGTAATAACTAAAAAATCATGGAATATGAATAAAAAAGGAATTGACCATTACATTGATGCAGCAAAACGGAGCATACAATGGCATCAGGAAAATTTTGCACGGATGAAGAAATGCCGCTTCGATACCATTGCTGTACATGGTGTTTATTCAATGCAGGAAGCATTGGATTTCAATCAGGGCTCTATTATAGAACCTATTTATATGTCTACATCACAAGCATATCGTGATGCTGATGAAATGGAAGCAGCACTTGGCTACATGATACCTACATGGTGTTATTCAAGAATAGCAAATCCAACCATGTACTACCTTGAGGGTGCTTTGGCCTTGCTGGAGGGTTATGGGGCAGATGTTGAAACTTCATGCTGTGCAACTTCTTCGGGGATGGGAGCAATACAAAGCGCTGTGGATCCATTTCTGGTAACAAATCCGAAAAAGCCCGACCGCAAAATGAATTTCGTGGCAACAAGTCAGGTTTACGGCGGAACTTTCCAACAATTTGCAATTCGTAAAGATCAGGAAAAAAGCATTGAATGGCGAAAGATCATCAATTCAAACGATATTGATGAATGGAAATCAAAGATTGATGAAAACACACGTTTTCTATACGGGGAGATGCCGAGTAATCCCGGCCAGGCATTTTTCGATCTTGAAAGAATAATTGAACTTGCCCATGAAAACGGTATTCCGATGATCGTTGATGCTACGGTTGCTACACCTGCACTGATGCGCCCCATCGCGCTCGGCGCGGATATTGTTGTGCAATCAATTTCCAAAACCGTGACATCGAGTGGTTTTGGAATCGGTGGTGCGGTAATTGCCCGTAAAAACCTGACTTCAAATATTGATAATGATGAGATGAAGGCCGATTTTGGTACTTATATCAAGCTGCTTCCCAACAGGGATAATGGTCCGAATATTTCACCCATGAACGCAATGATGGCGTTGAATGATCTTCGTACCATTCGCCAGAAAGTTGATCGCTGGAGCCAAAGTACCATGAAAGTTGCCAAATATCTCGAACAGCACAAACATATAGAACAGGTTGACTATCTCGGACTGGAAAGTCATCCCCTGCATGACATTGCTAAAAAATATCTGGTACTTGTTGATGCGGAGCACGATGAGCAATACGGGAAACCGGTTAACCGCTACGGTCACCTGATGTCGTTCCGTGTGAAAGGTGGTGCCCAGGCAGCAAGAGATGTATTTGATGGCTTCCAAATGATCTGGCGTGCCACTGATCTTGGTCGGGTTAAGTCCGTGGCAACTATACCAGCTATTTCAACCCATTCACAACAAGGTGAAGAAGGACGAAAACTGGCTGATATACCCGGAAACCTTATCCGTTTATGTGTGGGTAATGAACATCCTGATGATATCATTGCCGATATTGAAAGAGGATTATCCGTACTTGATGGTACAAAGATTAGCGATACAACTCCTGAGTATTCTGCAGGTGGTGCATCATCAGCAATTTTAAGAAGATAATATTAATACAAATAAACAATTTGATATGAAACAAAAAATTATACTGGTTGGTTTTGGAACCGTAGGACAGGGATTATGCGAGATTCTTCTCAGTAAAAAAGAATACCTGAAAAAGAAATATGATTTTGAATGTGATGTTGTCGCGGTAATTGATTTTGCCTATGGCAATGTTTGCAATCCTAACGGACTGGATATTGAATATTTGCTACAACAAGCCAAAAACAAGAAAAAATTCAATCGTGATCTGAAAGACATGGGCAACCTGGAATTGATAAAGGAATGCGACGCTGGTATTGTTTGTGAGCTGACTTTCACTGATCTTACAAGCGGAGGTCCGGCAGTAGACCATGTTAAAGCAGCCCTGTCGAGCGGCAAACATGTTGTTACCAGTAATAAGGGCCCTGCAGCACTTTATTACAATGAGATGAAAAAGATCGCAGATGAAAAAGGGGTGAAATTTATGATAGAAGGAACAGTTGTAGCCGGAACACCTGTAATCAACCTTGCAGAAGGGCCACTTGCAGGATGCGATATTACGAAGATTCGTGGAATCCTGAATGGAACCACAAACTACATCCTGACCGAAATGGAAAAAGGACAGGATTATGCAGATGTATTAAAAACTGCTCAGGAACTGGGATATGCCGAGGCCGATCCAACAGGCGATGTGGAAGGTTATGATGCAAGAGGTAAAGTAACAATCCTGGCAAATGTTGTAATGGGTGCGGATTTAAATATAAAAGATGTTGCCTGCCAGGGAATTACAAAGATCACGGCGGAAGACATTAAATTTGCTAAAGATCAGAACAAACGCTGGAAGCTGATTGGTTCGGTAGAAAAAATTGAAGGTAAGGTTATCGGTTCTGTTGCACCTGAAATGGTAGATGTTTCACATCCGCTGGCAGGTGTAATGGGTGCAACCAATGCGCTAACATTCACTACCGATCTGCTCGGAGATGTAACTATAGTTGGACCCGGAGCCGGAAGGATTGAGACTGGATTTTCGATTTTGACGGATGTTTTGGCTGTTAGTAGATAGTATAGATGTAATTGAATCCAATGAATTTGAATTAATAGATATAAGTTGATATCAGTTGATTCCATTGGAGCAAATATTGCTGAAGTTTATGGCAGGTACCATTATTTGGACCGAATTAAATTTCTTTACAATAGCAGAGGTTCATACATAGAAAGTATGGAACACTGGCTTGAACTTTTATTTGAAAGAAAAAAAGTTAATGAAACTGATTTTCGTGAAATAAAAGAATTAGCAAAAGTGTTCAGTATTAAGCTAAACAACTATATTTCTTCTATTTATAGAACAAAAAATAAATTAAAATGAATATTGTTACCTTTTCAAAACCCTGTCAACAAGTATCAAATTATATCGAATCATATCAATTAATATCAAATGTTAGCAATTTGCTTAGTTATAAAACTATACCAATTGAAAACAGTGTAATATAATAATATCATTAAACAAAGTAACTATGTCCTACACCAACAAATCTCTTTACATAGATCTTACAAGAGGTAAGATAGAAACAAAAACAACCGATCAGGAATTGAAAGAAAAATATCTTGGTGGTAAGGGTATGGGCTTTGCCCTTATGGAAAAGCATGCCCCCCACCCTGACCCGCTAAGTCCTGAAAATCCGATCATATTTATCAATGGTCCTTTTACAGGAACCAAAATTCAAACCAGCGCCAGAACAACTCTGGTTACAAAATCCCCGCTAACCAATTCTCTATTGGATTCTCATTGTGGCGGGAGTTTTGGCCTTGTATTAAAGATGGCCGGATATGATTATGTATTTATCACTGGAAAGTCAGAAAAACCGGTTTACATATTTATAAAAAATAATGATGTAAAAATAATGGATGCTTCTGATCTTTGGGGGAAAGGGATTTTTGATACCAATGATGAATTACTGCAAAAGCACAAAGGATTCAACCCAAGAGTTGCAACCATTGGCCCCGCTGGAGAAAACCTTTCAAAAATAGCATGTGTGGGTGTTGATAAGCACAGGCAATACGGAAGGGGAGGAGCAGGTGCAGTTTTGGGTTCCAAAAACCTGAAAGCAGTTGTTGTTGATGGTAACCAGCCGATTCAATATTATGATAAGGCAAAATTCCTTGAATTGAATAAAAAGTTTACAAAAGATATTTTGGTTCAGGATGGAATCAAGTTCAGACGCAAGAAAGGCACAATGAAATGCGTAAGAAGCGGGCAGGATTTTGAATTCCTGCCGGTGAAGAATTGGCAGGAAGTTACTTTCAGTGATTTTGAAATGATAAGTTCCGAAACTGCCCGGGAAGAGTTGAACTGGGAAGATACGGGTTGTTTCAGTTGTAATATAAAATGCTCGAAATGGGCACGATGGAATGGCCATGAAATTGAAGGCCCTGAATTTGAAACCACTGCTTTCCTGGGTACTAATACCCTGGTAAATAATATCAAAGAAGTTGCCTGGGCAAATGAGTTATGTAACGATCTTGGACTGGACACTATAAGTACCGGGGTTACATGCGGTTTTGCCATGGAATGTTACGAAAAAGGATTGGTGGATGACTGGAAAGAACTGCAGTTGGACTGGGGAAATGCAGAGCAACAAAGAAATTTCATCGAACTGATCGCTTTAAGAAAAGATGCCGGTGAAATTTTTTCCGATGGTACAAGGGATGCCGCAAAAAAGATAGGTAAAGGAAGTGAAGAATTCGCAATCAATACATACGGAATGGAACTTTCAGGTGTTAACCCGAAAGGTTCTTTTACCATGGCTGTTGGTTTTGCTTTGACTGATTTTGCATCACATACCAGGTTATGGATGACCGAACAGGAGATGGGCCCTGATTTTAAGATTGAAGATATTCCTGAAGCTATTGTTGAAGGAATAGATACTACTAATGCCAGAAACAGTATGGTTATTTGTGATTTTGTTCCCCTGGGCCTGGATCGCCTTGCTGAAGTCCTAAATGCAGCCACAGGATTGAATTTCGGGGAGAAATCATTATTGGAACTGGGTGAAAGAATAACCCATCTCGCGAGAAAATACAATTTGCAAAACGGAAGAAAATCTTCTGATGACACCATACCTGATCGTTTCTTCAATGAAAAATCCCTCGCCGGATTCATGAAAGGCAAAAAAATTGATAGGGAATTCTTTAACAAGATGGTAAAGGAATACTATCAATTAAGGGGATGGAGTGAAGATGGGGTACCGGTGGAAATGATCTGAAAGATAATTATAGGGATAAAAACAGAAAAGCGCCTATCTGGTCTCCCGATGTAGAGTTTGTAAAATTTCCTTAACCGGAAATCCAACAATCTCTTTATTGGGAGACCGGCTGCGACCTTCAACACGAAATCCTGACCTGCAACCTGTCAATGCCTGAAAACCTTTAACAATTCACATAAGCTTTAGTTAGTTAACCTAATACAAATTGAAACTGAAATATTGAACAGTTATTCAATGCACCATTCTAAATTACCTCTATATAAGCATCAACCACTTGCGATAATCATCCGGAATACCGACCTTTGTAAAAAATCAAAATCAGATGAAAAAAGGTTCATATACATTACTGATCACTCCCTTTAAAGATGATTATTCTTTGGATGAGGAAGCTTTACGCAATATTGTTCGTATGCAGCTTGAATCGGATATTACAGGCATAGCACCACTGGGTGTTACGGGTGAAAATCCGCTCTTATCCAATGATGAAGTAAAAAGGGTTGTAGAGATCATCGTTGAGGAAGCCAAAGCTAAAAAAGACATTATTCCGGATCTCTGTTTGATGGGAACTCCCGAGTCAATTGACAGGGTAAAAATGTATGCTGATCTGGGTGCGGATTATGTAGCTGTTTTCTCACCTTACTTTATTTTGCCAAAACCGGCAGGATTAATGAAATATTATACTGATCTTGCGGATGCATCACCAATCCCTCTTGTTTTACACAGTTCAAAAGGTAGAACGGGTGTTGAGCTTACTCCCGAAATGACAGCAGATCTGGCCAAACATCCGAATATCGTCGGGACAAAGGATGGTAAAAAAGAGCTCGATCATCTGGCAAAGATCGTTTATCTGACAAAAGATGATGATTTTCTTGTTTTTACCGGGAAAGATACCACAGCTTATCCGACTGTTGCATTTGGAGGTGCCGGAACCTTTACGGTTGCCGGTAATGTTATTCCAGATGTAATGGGGAAAATGATCAATTTTGCCCTGGAAGGTAATCTAGAAAAAGCCCGCGAGATGCATTATGAGTATTATCCGGTTTTTGAAGCCTGTCGCTTCGAAACCAATCCGATGGCAGCCAAAAAAGGTTTGGAACTCATGGGTAAAATAAAAGGGAAACTCCGCCCTCCGTTAACCCAACTGGGAGCGGCCAAAACACATGAGCTTAAAACCCTGCTAACTGAAAGAGGATTGATATGAATGCTTTAACAGTCCTTGCACCTTCAACAAGCGCTAATGTCGGGCCGGGTTACGACATTTTTGCCATGACCCTGCATGAACCCTATGATGAAATTAGTGTTTCATTAAATGATTCGGGCAAGGTAATCATCGAAATAGAGGGAGATATTCAGAATATCCCTTTGAATCCAAAAGATAATGTTGCCGGTTTGGCTGTTTTTGAATTTCTGAAAAGGAAGAAGATCAGCAAGGGAGTACATATAAAAATTGTAAAGTACATGACTTCGGGTGGCGGATTGGGCACAACAGGTGCTTCTGCTGCTGGCTGCATCTATGCGCTTAATAAGCTTTTTGATCTGAGTTTGTCTGACAATGAACTCGTGGATATTGCAAGGATGGGTGAGGTGGCCTCAGGCGGATCACCTCACGCAGATAATGTTGCTGCTGCTTTACTGGGCGGTTTTGTGCTGGTTAAAAGCTATCATCCCATTGATGTTTTACGCCTGGAAATGCCTGAGTTTCCTTTTGTTTTGGCGGTTATCAAAAAAAGCCAGCGGACAACAAGGGGGTTTATCACTTATGAAATAGGACAGGAAAAGCTTAAAGAACAAATGGCGCGGTGCTCACGGGTAATTCATGCAATACATACAAAAGATATAAAAGAGTTTGGCAGTGCCGTAAGTGTTGACCATATTGCGGAGCCTGTTCGCTCGGCAGCTATTCCCGAATACCAGGATGTAAAAAGAGCTGTAAAAAAAGCCGGTGCATATGGTTTTCAGGTGAGCGGTGGCGGCTCTTCCGTTTTTGCAGTCTGCGAACCTGACCTGGTTGACGACATTGCCTCTATCATGGAAAAAGGTTTTGCCAATAATGATCATTTTGTAAAGGTGATCAAGACCAGGACTTGTAATATGGGGGTGAGGGAGAAAGAATAGTTGTTATTTGAATTTCTTTTAACTGATAAATTTATTATTTTTATTCTCATTCTTTTTTTATAAGGTGATTGAAAAGCTTTATTTGAAATCAGTTAATTGTGAATAATGAAGAAAACTATAAAAAAAACAATCCGGTTTCTTTTCACCCGTAGCTTTTATCTTTCTGCTATAATTTTCTTTTCCGGAATGTTTGTTTGGTTTTTTGTTCTTGAATATTTTGCTGTTAATCAATTTCAGGAAAAAAAAAAAAGTTTGATGAATACTACAATATAGAGATGGTCAATGATAAACCGCCTGAACAATTGATCGTTTATCCCGAACAGGCCGGAATTTATAACCAATCGGGTGAAAAGATGGGGGAGACAAATAAAATAACTGTTGTTTATCTTAAATCAGGTGAGGAAGTTTTTTTAGATTCAGTAAAAAGAATTACCATGTATGGTTGGGTTTGGAGTCAAAGTATTGATAGCAACTCTGCCCTGAAGTTTGATGAAAACATCAGGTACTGGTCGAATAGTCATATAATTGCCAGGTTGAAGTCAGGAACCTTTTTGGATACCATCTATACCAATGAAAAAAAATCCTGGAAACTTGTTTCTGTTGCAGGTTTTATACCTGCGAATCTTTTGATAAATCAGGATGAATACAATGATATTTCATGGTTTAAAAGAAAATTTTCCAATTTAAACATCATTGTTCCCGTGACAAAACGAATGGGTGGTGTTGCCATTCAACCCTCGACGAGACCTTTGGTTACGTATTCTTCGTTAAAATGGCAATTCAGGTTGGGTTTTTTAGTAGTGAGTATCGCTGTTGTTATAAGAATTTTAGTGCTTTTTTATATTCAGCGGTCAAAAGCAGACAAAACAAGGAGGACCGTTAA
>CAZTAW010000075.1:0-3989 GCA_964611705.1 uncultured Bacteroidales bacterium | reverse complement strand
GTGCTCTTCCGATCTAGAACCGTTAATTTGATTGTTTTGTTTGCTGCAGGATTCTTATCAGGAGTTATATTTGGTTTATGATAAGGGATTTTGGTTTAGCATCCGGTTTTCTTTGTTAAAGTAAAAATTATTAGAATGCATTTGAAAAAATCACTATGGTCGGAGCCTGTTTTTGGGGACAATTATTACAAAAATGAGCTAAGCCACAGGGGTGGTTATTCTATTCAGAACAGGGATGCCAAGTATTTTGAGCATTATACACGACTTTACGGAATGGAAGCCCCTTTGAAAATACTTTATGCCGGTTGCGGTATTTGTTGCCTGGGCGATTTGATAGCTTATATGGGCAATGAAGTTTTGGCAATAGATATTTCCGGGTATGCAATCCGTTATGTCCTGGAAAGACAAAATACAGGGGATTTGTTTTGGCATTGCTTCGAATGGCGGTTCAGGCTGGGCACAAAGTCCGGTATACCTGAAGAGGTTAGCTATCATGATCGAAAGGATTACCTTCATAATGTTTATGTTCCTTCTTTATATAAAATAAGGTGGATCATGTAAGTATATGGTTGCTGACTGGAACGACAACAAAATTACTGCAGAAAGCTTCGATCTGATACTGAATCAGAACGGATTAAAAGGATGTAGCAAACCGGAAATCCGTCAGGCTTCAAATTCGTTTTACAGGCTCTTGAAACCGGGTGGCTTGCTGATCGAAACTGTCATCAATGACCTCGAAATTGAAAAGACTATTATTCCTGAGTTTATTTCTGCCGGTTTTGAAATGAAAGAAGATTTTCTTAGTGATAGGGAAGAAGAAAAAATGCATGCATTGGATAAATCCAAAAAGCATGCTGTTTATTGCACCCTGACAGGTTGATCAATTTTCAGGGCAAAAATTTTGAACACACCTAAAAAATTTGTAACTTTAAAAAAAACATAAAGTCATGAGAGTAAAATATTATTGCCCGTTTTGTAAAGCTGCACTTAATGTAAAGGGAAATGTAGTATTGGCAGCCCGAAAGAAAGTTGATCTTGATAACAAAGGTGTTGTTCTTATGCATGAGGAGATCGGCAATTACCATAGCGAAATGAGTGAATCATTGCAGGTACAACCTGGAGATGTTGTTGATTTTTACTGCCCGGTTTGTATGGAAAACCTTGAAATAGAAAAAGGTGAAGACCTGGCCGGAATCAAGCATATTGATGAGTTTGGAAAAGAAACAATGATGATCTTTTCCAGGGTCTATGGTGAGAAATCATCCTTTCAGATTGATGCCGACAGCAACATCAAATCTTACGGGGAAAGACTAAGTAAATACATTGATCCAGAGTGGTTTATCATGAATCGCTGATCATCACTTTTGCTGATTCCGGAAATAATTTATTGTTTTGCGAAGCTGTAACATATTGGCTTTTGGATCGTCGGAGTTATTAACGGTTATTGAATGTTTAATAAAAAAATCATAAAAATGAGAATCAAAAGCTTACTATTAATCGTTTTAGTAATTCCACTTTCATCTGTTAATCTTCAATCACAAAACGATGAAGGATTTATTTACGGTACTGTTACCACCGTGGATGACGAAACTTATACCGGTCTGATCAGATGGGGAGATGAAGAAATCTTCTGGTTCGATTTTTTTAATTCCGGGAAAAAAGGCAATGAATTTATTCCCTATTTGAGCAGAAAAGAAAAAAATATGCTGGAAGACAGGCATTCAAGCTGGAGCAATGATTGGAGCTTTTTTGAGATTGAGGTTTCCGGTCAGGATTTTAATCACGTTTTTGTTTGCATGTTTGGTGATATCAAACAAATCAATATTACAGGACATGATGAAGTATTGCTGACCTTTAAAAATGGTGAGCATTATGAGCTTGAAGGAGGTTCTAATGATATTGGTGCAACTGTGAATGTGCTTGATAAAGAACTGGGAGAGATCGGGGTTGAATGGAAAAGAATTGAAAAAATCGAGTTCACGGATACTCCTGAAAAGTTATCCATGAAACCCGGTGATCCGATTTTGGGAAGGATTTATACAGAACATGGTGACGAGTTTGCCGGTTATATTCAGTGGGATAATGATGAACGATTGGATACCGATGAACTGGACGGAGAAAATGAAGATGGTGATTTTTCAATCGCCTTCTCAAAGATCAAGTCCATTCAAAAGCATGGAAGTGGTTCGGATGTGTTTTTAAATTCAGGGCGAGAGCTTTTCCTGAAAGGAACAAATGATGTAAACAGCGAAAACCGGGGAATAATAATAAATATTCCCGATTTTGGCCGGGTAGAGGTTGAATGGGAAGATTTTAAAAAGGCGGTTTTTCTGCATGATCATGAGAGCAGCGGTCCGGCATACAGTGATTTTGGATTACCCAAACGTCTTGCCGGAACGGTTTACCTGAAAGATGAATCTTCATACTCAGGTTTGATCAATTATGATCTGGATGAAAAATGGGACTGCGAATTGCTGAGCGGCGATCTTGATCATATTGAGTTTATTATTCCATTTCGTTATATAAGAAAGATTGATCCCAAAAACTATAATTTCTCAAAGATTGTGCTTGCCGATGGAAGAAAAATTTTACTCGGTGATTCACATGATGTTACATATGATAATTATGGTGTAATGATAGTGGAAGATAAAGATGAGCATCAGTTTTTCTTTTTTGAAGATATTGAGGAGATTGCTTTTAAATAAGCAGGGTCTTGTTTTGAATAATCCGGGCTGTTTTGGATGTTGTTTCCAAAACAGCTTTTTTTATGTAATCTTGAGCTGTTCTGTTCGTTATTAATAAAGATTATTGCGAATGATCACCAATATGAATATTATTGATCTTGATAAACTGAAGGAACCTTTGAAAGAGCTGGAATTATGCAATTTGTGTCCCAGGAATTGCAATGCCAACCGTATTAATGGAAAGCCCGGATATTGCCAGGCTGATGATTCCTTCAGTATTTCTTCTATATGTATTCACAGGGGGGAGGAGCCTCCAATTAGCGGGGGAAAGGGGATTTGTAACATCTTCTTTACCAATTGCAATTTACAATGTTCATACTGCCAGAATTATCAGATCAGCAAAAACAATCTCAACCATAACGCTGATAAAATGTCTCTCAGGCAATTACTAAGGCAGATTACTTATATCCTCGATACCGGTATTAATGCAGTTGGTTTTGTTTCGCCTTCCCATTTTATTCCGCAGGTAAAAGTTATCATAAATGCACTGCATGAAATGGGTTATCATCCGGTTTTTGTGTATAATTCAAATGGGTACGACAAAGTTGAAGAACTGGTAAAATTTGAAGGATTAATAGATGTTTATTTGCCTGATTTCAAATACATGGATAACAACTTGTCGAAACGTCTTTCGGATACTGAGGATTATCCGCAAACTGCCCTGAATGCCATTAAGGAAATGTACAGGCAGGTTGGGTCGGAATTGAGAACCGATGCCGGAGAGCAGGCAGTCAAGGGTTTAATCATCAGACATTTGGTGTTGCCCGGAAATGTTCAAAACAGCTTAAATGTTTTGCAGGAGATTGCATGCAAGATAACTCCGGAGGTCAGTATTTCTTTAATGTCTCAATATTATCCTACTTTTCATGTTGCTGCTGAAACCGATCTTGGACGAACTTTAAGACAATCGGAATACAAACAAGTGGTAGAAGAAATGGAACATTTAGGTATGTATAACGGCTGGATCCAGGATATGGAGAGTTATGAAAATTACCGCCCTGACTTTGACCGCAATGAACACCCTTTTGAATAATTAAAGATAAGAACGCGTTTTTTTGTTTTGTGACTATTTGATTAGTAGTTATAGTCATTGGTCATTTGTCATTTGTCATTGGTCATTGGTCATCATGTCATTATAAATCAAAACAAAAAAGTTTCCGTTTTTGGACAATTTTGCAGAACTTAGCAGGCTGAAATATAAAACAAAACACAATATATCATGAAAAATCCATTAACTTTAGCTAC
>CAZTAW010000074.1:0-13797 GCA_964611705.1 uncultured Bacteroidales bacterium | reverse complement strand
CAGTCCGTCCCTGACTTCCTGTCCTGAAACATCAAATTTGCTCAGGCTGAGTGAGGTGGCATCGTCCACCCGCATGTAGCCGCGGTGCTTATCTTTTTTTGCAACCAGGTAATAGGCTTTCCCTTCCGTATTTACTTCTGCAAATCCATTTACGTCCGTAACAGATTTTCCCGTCATTTGTTGCTGATAATTGTAAAATTCAACCGTTACTCCATGTACCGGGTTTGTTGTAATGATGTTGCTCACGATTGCGGTCATTTTGTTTCCGGCACCTTCTTTAACTATAATGCCAAAATCAGAAGCCAGAATGTTCTTACTCGGGAAATTATCTTCACGATAGTAAGAAATATGACAGGGGTTATCCCGCTCGCTCCAGCGGTAACCGCCTGGATAATAGGAGTAGTTGTAGCTGTCGTAATCCCAGTTGGTCGTCTGGTTTTCGGCTGCATCCCAGTCTTCTTCTGCTACCTTTATATACTCTTTATCCTCCGAATCAATACAAGCATACAAGGAGTATTTCGGCCTAAAACTCATTTGAATACGGTACATAGCGCCAGGGTCCTTATCAATAAGATCGGTCAGGTTGAGGGAGTAAGTATTCCATTTTCCATAGTCCAGTGATTTATCGGTTTTAAACTGAATGGTTTTACGCAAGACGGGCCTGCCAACCCTTTTCAACTGATAATCGCCGGTATAGTTATTTACCTGGAAAAATTGCCCCAGGTTGCTCTCGTATATTTTGATCACTTCAACATCAACCGCACTCAGGTTAACAGCCTTAAAGGGAATTACAAGGCCTTTTGAATTGGGAAGTATCACTCCGTCGCCCAGCATGCTGACAGCCGGTTTTATCTGTTCAAACGAAATTGTGATCGCGTAAGATTTTGAAAGTCTTCTATTGAAAAAACTTTTAATACCTTCATTTACTTTCAGCAGCTTTTGTCCTTCCTGGCGTTCCTGCGGAAAGATTCTTAATGTATTACCATCAATTAAAAAATTTAATGCAGGATTATCGCTCAACCTGATAAGTCCGGAGAGTTCCTGAGATTTCTCAAGCGGATCCGAAAAACGGACGACGATCTCTTGTTGGGGCTGCTGGTTAACTTTTACCTCCATCACTTTAAAAACATTAACAGAAGGAATGTCTATGGTATCCGAACCGGAAACATCAATACCGATATCGTTTCCATCCCAGCGAATAATGAGTTCCTGGTCCTTCTCAAGGCGTTTGATACTGTCAATTTTAAAATTGTGGGTCAGCATATCGGTTTCATGCTGCCAGAGGATATTGACAGGGTCTCCATCCAATGAGGCATTCACTACGTCTTCAATCAGATCGTTTTTTATCACATCACTCGAAACAATAGCTCCCGAGAACCATACGAGTTTTGGAGTATGGGTGTATGATTTCATACCATGGCTGTAAAACTCAAAGGATTGCTGAATGGTTTGAAACTGAAATTCAAATACCTGAAGGTTTTCCGGAACCTCATGTATTTTCCCGATATAAAATTCCGCATCGTAAACCTTTCCGGGTTCAAGCCATTCACCGGGCTGGAATTCGATGGTATAGGGGTCTGCCCATTTGGCTTTGCCACTGATCGAAGGGCTGAAATCGAAAAGTTTTTCCGTTATATCCTTATTTAAAACATTCGAATCCACAGCCCTTACAAGACGAATTCTGACAGGAGATGTTTTTGAAATGACTCCTGTTGTGTAAGCAGAAATATAATTAGAAAATTCCGGATTATAAACAATCGGTTTTTTTTTGCCTTCACCACATTGTATAATTAATAAAATCAAAAAAATCCCTGTTAAACTGGTAAAAATGGTTGAAATTAGCTTTTTCATAATGGAGGTTTTTGTTGTATTTCAATGGTTTAAATTTTGATAAGCATTCAATTTTAACAAACCCTAAACTTATTAAAATTTTAATTGAAAAGCAATAGCTAAATTTACTTTGTTAAATTTTGTTAAAAGTGAAATAGATTTCTTTATGAATTCTTTGATTTTTTATTTTTTTGCGGAAAAAATTTGAAACCTATGGATATAGTTGTTGAGAATTTAACCAAAACCTATGGGGTTCAAAAAGCTGTGGATGATATTTCTTTCCGGGTAAAGACCGGTGAAGTGTTAGGCTTTCTGGGGCCGAACGGTGCCGGCAAAACCACTACCATGAAAGCCATTACAACTTTTTTAACCCCAACACAGGGAAAAATATGGGTTGGTAATTATTCTGTATTGGAACAACCCGAGCAGGTGAAGAAACAAATTGGTTATCTGCCTGAAAATAACCCTCTCTATCATGATATGCCCCTGATTGATTATCTGAAATTTGTTGCTGAGATACAGGGCATAGAAAAAAGCAAGATCAGGGAGAGAATTCTTGAAATGATCAAAGTTTGCGGGCTGGAAGGCGAAAAACATAAAAAGATCGGAGAACTCTCGAAAGGATATCAGCAAAGAACAGGCCTTGCCCAGGCATTGATCCATGATCCTGCAGTACTGATACTGGATGAGCCTACATCCGGCCTCGATCCCAATCAGATTGTTGAGATCAGGGAGTTGATCAAAAAAATCGGTAAAGAAAAAACCGTGATCCTTAGCTCGCACATCCTGGCTGAGGTTGAAGCAACCTGCGACAGGATCATGATCATTAATAAAGGTAAGATTGTTGCTGACGGAACATCCGATAACCTCAGAAAACAAGCCCAGGGAAAAGAAATCATCAAAACCACCATTGAAGATGGCCCGGTTGATGATATTTTTAAAGCCTTGCAGCAGCTTAGCACAGTTGAATCTGTTGATTTTATAGTGAAAGCTGATAATGTGTTTGAGGTGCAAAGCAAACCCGAGGAAAGTTCAAGAAAAACCATTTTTAAACTTTGCGTTGACAAGGGTTGGACCTTAACAGAGCTTTCACCTATAGAAACCAAGCTTGAAGACATATTCCGTGATCTGACATTAAAGTAAAAACAAAAAGAAATATTAAGGCTATGAAAGAAATCTGGATAATTACAAAACGGGAATTAAGAGCATTTTTCGATTCATTGATGGCCTATGTGATGATCGTGTTGTTTCTCGGCTTTACCGGGTTTTTTACCTGGCTTGCGGCCGATGCCAACATTTTCGACATCAACCAGGCCAGTTTACAAGTGTTTTTCCAGATTGCCTTCTGGACACTTTTCTTCTTTATTCCTGCCGTTACCATGCGGTCATTTGCAGAAGAAAACAGAACAGGAACCATTGAGTATCTGCTTACAAAGCCTATAAGTGACTGGCAGGTGGTTGTAGGTAAGTATCTTTCGGTACTGATTTTGATCATCATTGCCCTTTTACTCACTTTACCATACTATATTACCGTTTCTACAATTGGTAATATAGACCATAATGAGGTTTGGAGCGGATACCTCGGGTTGATATTGATTAGTGCTGCCTATATCAGCATCGGAATATTTATCAGCAGCATTTCAAACAACCAGATCGTTGCCATACTCTTAACCCTTATCATCGGGATTCTGTTTCAGATGATATTCTATATGCTTGCGGCAAATATCAAAGGTGTATTTGGAAATATCATTTACTACCTGAGCTTCAGACCGCATTTTGAATCCATCACCAGGGGAGTGCTTGACTCCAAGGATTTGATATATTTTTTATCAATTATTTTCCTGGGATTGATTCTTACGGAATATTCACTTGCAAAGAGGAAGTTGGTATAAATCAAAATTTGCGAACCCAAAAAGCATTGAAAGGATGAAAACAGAAAAGACAATGACAAGCAGGCTGATCATAATGATCATCATCATTATTTTTATCAATGTATTGGCCAGCAGGTTTTTCTTTCGGCTTGACTTTACTGCCGATCAAAGATATTCGCTGAGTCCGGCTACTGAAAACATACTTGATAATCTTGATGAACCGGTAACCATTACGGTTTATTTTACTGAAGATGTTGAGCCTGATATTGCCCTGATCCGGGAGGAGTTGAAAGACTTGCTCGTCGAGTATAAAAATGCATCCGGGGGAAAACTACATTACGAATTCCTTGATCCAACCGAAGATACCAAGCTTCAGCGCAAGGCACACCAGGCCGGTATCCGCCCGATGAATACGGATGCCTCCGATAAAACACAGATCAAGATTCAAAGGATTTATGCAGGTATGGTAGTACAGAAGGGAAATAAAATGGAGGTTATTCCACAGATACAACCCGGTGCAGGTCTTGAATACACAATCTCAGGTAGTATCAAAAAGATTGCTACGGTTTATAAACCTGCAATTGGATTTATAAGTGGACATGGCGAAATGAGTCTTGGGGAAATTGAACCTATCCGGCGTAATCTCTCAGAATTATATGATTTACAGACGGTAGATATTAATGATACGGCTACCAATCTGAACGATTATAAGACCATTGTGATATTGGCACCCAGGGATTCACTTCCACCCGGACACATTCAAATGATTGATCAATACATGCAGGATGGTGGTAATATGTTTTATGCCTGCAGCAGGGTTAGTCAGGATCCGCAAACCGGACAGGGTGTTGTTTTTAATACGGGCCTTGAAAACTGGCTTGCTGAAAAAGGCGTTAACATCAACAAAGAATTTCTTATTGATTTCAATTGTGGTTCCGTACCGGGAGGAGAACAGCAAATGGGAATTGTAACGGTAAGAAAGGATGTGAAATTTCCCTATTTCCCGATTGTTAATAATTTTTCGGATCACCTGATCACAAAAGGCCTTTCAAAAATGTACCTGCCTTTTACAAGTACAATTGATTTTACAGGTGATTCATCCGATGTAAATTTTTTGCCTCTTGTAAAATCCTCGAATAATTCCGGAACACAGTCTCCACCGGTTTATTTCAATCTTCAGCGTACATGGAAAAAGAGTGATTTTCCCGAATCAAAACTGACTATTGCCGCCCTGATCACAGGGAATTTATTCGGAGAAAATCAATCAAGAGCAGCTGTTATTGCCAATGGCGTTTTCCCGATGATAACACAGGTGCCGAGTAATCTTGTATTTATGATAAATTCTATTGATTGGCTTTCTGATGATACCGGACTGATTGACCTGAGAAATGAAGCCATTGTATCAAGAGACCTTGATGATGACCTGGAAGAAGGAAAGATCGCATTTCTGAAATGGTTGAATTTCCTTTTACCGATTATCATTATTGTAGCATATGGGATTATAAGACAGCAGTATAACCGTAATATCCGAATTAAACGAATGGAGGAAGGCTATGTTTAAAAAATTGAATTATACGACCTTAATAGTCATTCTGGCCGTGGTGCTTGGGATTTATTTAATTACCGAGCTTACCGGTAAAAAAGAAAGGTCTTTCAGGGATATTGTCCTTGAAGTAGATACAGCCTGTGTAAACCGGATAACTGTTTCACCACCGGGGAAAGCTGAAAGTGTATTGATAAAAGAAGGTAATGAATGGAACATTCAAATAAACGGTAAATCATACATGGCTGATCCCAAAGTTGTAAAATCATTGCTTCATCCTGTTGCTGAAATGAAAACCCTCAAACCGGCTGCCAACAGCCGTGAAAAATGGCGGGAACTCAATGTGGATGATTCTACCGGGATACATGTTGTGATGAAGGATGATAACAAAGAACTTGCTAATTTTTACATAGGAAGGATGGGTTTCATTCAGCCACCTGAGGATGAAAAAAATCAACAGTTTAATATGCGTAACAGAAATCAACCGATTATGTTTGCGCATGTCAGACTGGATGATGAAGAGCAGGTTTATGCCGTTGAAGGTTATTTGAATATGAGCTATACCCTGGAACCTGAAAACTTCAGGGTAAAAACCATAACAAATATTCAAAAAGACAAAATCAAAAAAATAAGCTTCAACTATCCCGGTGATCAATCTTTCGAGCTGATCAAACAGGATACAATATGGACAATAGATGGCAGGGAAACAGATTCGGCAAAAACCGTTAGATATCTGAATCCATTTGTCAATACCACAGGTAACCAACTTGTTGATGAAGAGTTGATTTCCGGTCTGGATCCCGAACACGAAATGGTGATAGAAGGAGATAATTTCACTCCGGTTACGATACGTGCTTATCCTGCGGGAGCTGATGAATCTTATTATATTACATCTTCTTTAAACAAGGATGGAGTGTTTAACGGAAACACATCCAATCTTTACAAGCGGTTGTTCGTAAAGAAAGACCTTTTCTTCGCCGAATAAATCATGGTGGTTGGTTTCAGGTTTTGAAACCGGAATTTAGAATAAAAAAAAGCTACCGGGAATGTTGGGTAGCTATTTTTTATCAAATAGCTTATTCTGCTAATGCTTGCTTAAGTTCGTGAAGATTTCCGGGCTTGGCGATAATTGTTTTTCCCCTGTTGAGCAGTATCATTGTTGGCGTAGCATGAATTCCGTACAATTCGGCTGTTTGGGTATCCCATCCAACATAATCACATACCTTGATCCAATTGTAATCATCCTGGTTTATGAATTGCTCATATGCTGATCGGGATGTGTCAATAGAAACCGCAATCACTTCAAGATTATTTGTTTCCTGCTCGTTGTAAAAGTTGCTTATTTCAGGTAAGATATTTTTGCAATGCGGGCACCAGCTCGCATAAAATATCAGTAAAGTGTTTTCCTTGTCTATGCTACTCAGACTGATTGTATTTCCTTTTATATCTTCAACTGTAAAGTCGGGGGCGGGTTTGCCGTTTGCAAGCCGTCTTAGGGTGCCGATACGTTTTTCAAGCTCGGAGGTTTTTTCGGTGTAGTCGCATGATTCTTCCAGTTGTGAGTGCTCGGCAATATATTCAAGGACTGTGTTAAAGTTGTACTGGTTAAAACCTCCTATGAGGTAATCAAGCGTAAATTCATAAACCATCTGGTTAACTCTTGTCTTTTTAAGAATGGTGTCAACGGCCTGTATAAACGATTCTTCAAGCTGTTCTCTTGTAAAGTTGTTGTTTTGAAAAAACGAAAGGTACCCGATAATTTTCGATGATAAAACATCACTCCTCAGCAAGGATGTGTCGGTAAAATCTGTATTATCGAAATAATGTGCCTGCAGGTATATCTTTTGTTCAAAAGGTGTTAAGTCAGGATTGAGAACTGGTTTTTTCTCCATACGAATCATTCTTGTTGCGTAAAGATCAGGATGGTTTTCAATAATTGAATCCGTGAATTTTTCCAGCGATTGCTGCACTTTCATAAATTCTTTTTTCGCTTCAGGGTAAAAATAGTTTTTCTGAGGATAAAACCTCACCACAGGATGTAGTAGCTCGATTTTGTATTCGGTAAGTCCCCTTTTCTCAAGAAAAGCATAATAAACCTTATTTTCAGTAGAATTGATGATGTCAAGCTTCTCAATGGGTTCGGAAGCTTCTGTTACCAGCTTAACATTTTCCTTATTAAAAATAATATCAAAAAAATTGTTGTTACTCAATATGATACGATACAAGCCGGTAGCCCTTTCCTGCGGAAGTAGAAACTTAAAATAACCATTGTCGGTTGATTGAACCGAATCTGTGATGTTTTTCTGATCACCATAAAAATTTGCAAGATAAAGCTGTTTTTCGGGATAATTTTCAATGATGCCTTCAATAATGTATTCTTCCTGACTAAATGATGTGTAAATCAAACAAACAAACAAGCAAAATAAAAGTGATTTTTTCATACTGATTGTGTATTTAGAAATGATAAGGGCAAAGATATGGATTTTATTTTGCCTGGATTTTGTAATTTCGTAGATTGAAATCAATTAAAATAAATGTGATGAAAAGGCTTTACTATAAAAGTGTACTGATTTTACTGGCTTTTATTGTTTACTCAATACACATATATGCCCAAAGAGCACCGGAGCAGGATTGTATCAATGCCATTCCGGTTTGCCAGGAATCTTACTATCAGCCTAATTCTTATGAAGGAGAAGGACAAAATCCGAATGAAATACCTACCGGTGGCGGTTGCCCGGGTAATTGCCTTGCCAGTGGAGAAAAAAATGATGTGTGGTATATTCTTACCGTGCAAACGGGCGGCTATCTTGGTTTTATCATTTCTCCGAATAATAATAGCAACGATTATGACTGGGCGGTTTACGATCTTACCAATAATGAATGTTCGGATATTTATTCAATGGTCGGCACCCTGCAGGTTAGCTGCAATTATACTGCAACACCCGGACCAACGGGCCCTAATGGCGGTAGTAATTCCGATTGCACAGGAGCAAGCGGTTCGCCGTACAACAAATTGATTCCTGTATACGCAGGCGAAACATATGTAATCAATGTAAGTAATTACAGCTCAAATCAGTATGGTTATACATTAGACTTTTCATCTTCCACCGCGCAAATTTATGATGATGTAAGGCCTGAATTGACCAAGGTCTATGGAGGTGCAATTACCTGCGGAAGTGATTCTCTTGACTTTCAGTTCACTGAAAATGTTGCTTGTGAGTCAGTAATGCCCGAATCATTTACGTTAACCGGTCCTGATGGAGTGCATGAAATTGTTGAGATCAAAGGTGATGCCTGTGAAGAAGGCGGAAGCTGGGAAAAACGTTATACAGCCTTTGTTGATCCGCCATTCCTTGTTGACGGAGAATATTCCTTTTCCCTGGATCCCTTTAACACAATCATTGATGCCTGTGATAATGTTGCCCGTCCGAGCGTACATACTTTTAATGTTGACCTGAACGCCCCTGTAGTTGATACTACTTCAATGGAAATTGCAAATGCTACCTGCGGGGAAGACAATGGTTCGATTACCGGACTTGAAGTAAGCGGAAACGAACCCCTGACCTACGAATGGAAAGATGCTGATGGAAATGTAGTTGGAACGGAAGCAGACCTTGTTGATGTGGGTTCCGGAGAATACACACTGATTGTAACGGATACTTATAATTGTGGCACCGTTTCGGGTCCCTATAAAATACAGGATGAAGGCGCCCCGGAAATCAATACGGATGACATTGAAATACATTCAAGTATTTGTAGTGATGATAACGGAAGTATCACGGGACTGGAAATTATTGGAGTCTCTCCATTTGTTTTTGAGTGGAGAGATCAGGATAATAATGTTGTTGGCGATCAGCTTGATCTGTTGAATGTTCCCGGTGGGGATTATACACTGTATGTCACGGATAAAAATGGTTGCGAGGCAATAACAGGCCCCTACCATATTGACGGGTTTCCACCGCCGCTTATCAATAAGAGTACTGCTTTTATTGTAGGTGATAATTGTAATACAGGCACCGGCAGTATTGAGGATGTAGAAGTGATAAGCCAGTCACCACTCGAATACAGATGGTATACTCCCGACGGAGATACGGTTGGAAATACACTTGATGTATTTAATCTGTATGCGGGAACATATTATTTGCTAGTAAGGGATACAAATGGTTGTGTTTCAATTTCGGATGGTATTGAGGTAAATGAAATACCGGCGCCGCAGATCAACGAAAGTTCGATAGATATACAAAATGCAACATGTGGTGAGAGTAATGGTGCAGTGCTTGGTCTTGATGTAACAGGTAGCTCGGGACTAACTTATCAATGGCAAAATGAGCATGGAACAATTGTTGGCGGGGATACGGCTGTTCTCGAAAATATACCATCCGGAGAATACACTTTGTTCGTGACCGATGCTGCAGGATGTGAATCCATTGGCGGGCCTTACCGGATCAATAATGAAGGGGAGCCGATTACAGTTACAGCCAGCGGGAATTCTCCCGTTTGTCAGGGCGATAATATCGAACTGCAGGTAGATTATTCCGGAGGCTCATATTTATGGAATGGACCGGGAGGTTTTACCAGCAATGTTCGGAATCCTGTTATCCCCCAGGTAAACACTGATGACAGTGGTATTTACAGTGTGGTAGTAACGTCATCCGAACAGTGCAAAGATGAATCGGAGGTTGAAATACAGGTAATTGAATCCATTCCGGTTTCTTTAACCATTAGTGAATCCAGTAATCCAATATTTCCCGGTGAGGAAGTTACCTTTACTGCCGATCCGGTTCATCCCGGTTTTAACCCGGTTTACCAATGGTATATAGAAGGGGAACTTGTGCATAGTTCGGGTTCCAATTCATTTACAACCCAAATGATTGTTGGAGATGCCGGGATTGAATGTCATATGTTGGTAGAAGAAAACTGTGCAGAACCCCAGCCGGCTGTTTCCAATGCAATTGAAATGGATGTGTTGGGTGTTGAGGTTTACCTGCCAAATTCTTTCTATCCAAACAGTACACAGGGAAACAATGTTTTCAAAGTGATCAGCATTTCTTCACATGTAGCCGATTATCAAATGAATATTTACGATCGCTGGGGGCAAAACGTTTTTTCAAGCAATGATATCAATGAAGGCTGGGATGGTAAATTCAACGGAGCTGAAGCCCCTGCCGGAGTTTATGTTTGGGTGGTTACTTACACGGTTTATGAAACCAATACCAGCTCAAACACCAAAACTGAAAAAGGGACTGTTACGTTGCTGAGGTAATTGCTTTAAATAAACTTTGTCATGCAGTTTATTGTAAAGGTTGATTTTGGTTTTATACTTTTTTAACTTTTTCAAAACTTATCAACACTCATAAATTTTGTCTCTCTTTTCCTTAATTTTACATATTCCGAAGTCTAAAATCTTTGTAATTCAAAACCAGTTAGTTGATGCCTGAATTCACACATCTGCATGTACATACACAATATTCCATCCTGGATGGAGCTGCCCGCATAGAAGACCTTGTAAAGAAGGCTAAAGAACAAGGTATGAAGGCGCTTGCCATTACTGATCATGGCAATATGTACGGTGTTCTGAAATTTTTCAATGCTGCCCATAAGGAGGAAATAAAACCCATTATTGGTTGTGAAATATACGTATCGGATACAAGCAGATTTGATAAACGAGGCAAACAGGACAGAAGCGGGCATCATTTGATCTTGCTTGCCAAAAACCCGGAAGGATACCGAAATCTTTCAAGGTTAACCTCTATTGGATTTCTTGAAGGCTTTTACTATACACCCCGGATTGATAAAGAAGTGCTCAGGAAATACAGCAAGGGTCTGATTGCATCATCTGCCTGCCTGGGAGGCGAACTGCCAACTGTTATCATGAACAAAGGTGAAAAAGAGGCTGAAAAGATACTTCAGGGGTTTGTTGATATATTCGGGGATAATTTTTATCTCGAATTAATGGATCACGGACTACCGGAACAGAAGAAAGTGAATGAGGTTTTGCTTCGTCTTGCCAAAAAATTCAATCGGAAAGTCATTGCCACAAATGATGTTCATTTCATCAACAAAGAAGATTTTGAAGCCCATCATATCCTGATCTGCCTGAACACTGGAAAAGATGTTGATGATGATTCGTCTATGGAATATTCCGGTCAGGAATATCTGAAATCACCGGAAGAAATGACCGAAATTTTTAAAGATATTCCTGAGGCTATTGAGAATACACAGGAAATCGTGGATAAAATTGAGGATTTTGATATTCGTTCCAAAATTATTCTTCCTGTTTTTCCATTACCGGAAGGATTTGATTCGGAAGATGAATACCTGAGGCATCTGACCTACAAAGGTGCAGAAAGATTGTACGGGGAAATCACAGATGAAATACGAGAAAGGCTCGATTATGAGCTGAAAGTGATCAAAGATATGGGTTTTCCGGGTTATTTTCTGATCGTTCAGGATTTTATTGCAAAAGCAAAAGAAATGGATGTAATCGTGGGACCGGGCAGGGGATCGGCTGCCGGTTCGGCTGTTGCTTACTGCACGGGAATTACCAATATTGATCCCATCAGGTATAACCTGCTTTTTGAGCGTTTCCTGAATCCGGAACGTGTAAGCATGCCTGATATTGATGTTGATTTTGATGATGAAGGCCGCGAAAAAGTGCTGGATTATGTTGTTGAGAAATACGGCAAAAACCGTGTAGCCCAAATCGTAACATTCGGTACTATGGCTGCCCGGCTTGCTATCAGAGATGTTGGCAGGGTTGTGAAATTACCCCTACCCGAAACAGACCGAATAGCCAAGCTGGTACCGGAACGACCGGGTATTTCACTGGCCAAAGCCTACAAAGAAGTTCCGGAACTATCCGAGTTAAAGAAAAAAGGTGAGCCTCTCGTCAGGAGAACACTTGATTTTGCAAAAACCCTTGAGGGATCGGCCAGGCATACCGGTACGCACGCATGTGGTGTGATCATCGGCCCGGATGACCTGATCAATTATGTCCCCCTAAGCACAGCCAAAGATTCAAAACTTATGGTTACACAATATGAAGGTAAGCTGGTTGAATCGGTGGGTATGTTGAAAATGGATTTTCTGGGACTGAAAACCCTTTCAATAATTAAGGATGCCATCCTGAATGTAAAACAAAGTCATGATATTGATATAGATATTGAAAAGCTACCGCTTGATGATCAAAAAACATTTGAATTGTATCAGCGGGGAGATACTGTTGGAACATTCCAGTTTGAGTCGGAAGGTATGAGAAACTACCTCAGGGAATTAAAACCAACCAGCCTTGAAGACCTCATTGCAATGAATGCCTTGTACAGGCCGGGGCCTATGAATTTTATACCGATGTTCATCAACAGAAAATTCGGAAGAGAAAAAGTTGACTATCCGCATCCCTGGCTGGAAGATATTTTAAAACCCACCTATGGAATTTTAGTTTACCAGGAACAGATCATGCAAACAGCCCAGATCATTGGCGGTTTTTCGCTTGGACAAGCAGATCTTTTACGTCGGGCTATGGGTAAGAAGAACAGGGATATCATGGAAAAGCAAAAAGTTATCTTTGTTGAGGGAGCAAAAGAAAAAGGCATTGAGAAAAATCAGGCCGAAGATATCTATAAGGTTATGGAAGCTTTTGCCGAATACGGATTCAACCGTTCACATTCCGCAGCTTATTCCGTAATTGCTTATTATACAGCATACCTAAAGGCAAATTACCCGGCGGAATATATGGCATCCGTTCTTACCCATAATCTCAACGACATTAAAAAGATCACCTTTTTTATTGATGAATGCAAAAGAAGCAATATTCCTGTTCTTGGCCCTGATGTGAATGAAAGTGAGTTTAATTTCACGGTAAACCGGAATGGCGAGATCAGGTTTGGAATGGCTGCGATCAAAGGAGTTGGGGAAAATGCTGTAAAAGCGATTATTGAAGAGCGTGAAAATAACGGCCTTTATCAGAGTCTTTTTGATTTTGCCAAAAGAATAAATTTGAGATCGGTTAACCGGCGATGCTTTGAAGCGCTTGCAATGGCCGGTGCATTCGATGGTTTTGAAAATACCCATCGTGCCCAGTATTTTTACCGGGAAAATACGGATGATCCGATTTTTCTTGAGAAAGTTATCAGGCATGCAGCCTCTTACCAGGAAAAACAGAATACTTCACAGGTTTCGCTTTTCGGGGATTCTGAAGAAGCCGTTATTCCTGATATAGAAATGCCTGAATGTGAGACCTGGTCGAAACTGCAGCAGTTGAAGAATGAAAGAGATGTAACCGGTTTTTATATTTCAGGCCATCCCCTGGATGATTACAGGATTGAAATGAAAAACTTCTGTACCCATGCCATTGGTGATTTGATAGGTGATTTAAGCAAACACAGAAACAAAGTTGTATCATTTGCCGGTATGGTAACTACTGCTGAACACCGTACAACGAAAAACGGTAAACCTTTTGGACGTTTCTTTGTTGAAGATTTTACGGACAGTATATCCCTGGTTCTTTTTGGTGAAAGCTATCTAAAAATGAAGCATTTTCTGGTTGAAGGTTCG
>CAZTAW010000073.1:0-13854 GCA_964611705.1 uncultured Bacteroidales bacterium | reverse complement strand
CTATTATGGGTTCATTCGAAATTACCGGCGGAAAACAACTAAAAGGCGAGATCACCCCCCAGGGTGCAAAAAATGAAGCCTTGCAGGTATTATGTGCAACATTGCTCACACCGTATGAGATAACTATCAGAAATATCCCGGATATCAGGGATGTAAATAAGCTTATCGAAATTCTCAAAGGTCTTGGTGTTAAGACCAAAGAACTTAATGATTCGGATATAATCTTCCAGGCCAATGATATTGATCTGGATTATTTAAAATCAGACGGATTTAAGGAAAAAGGTGCAGGACTCAGAGGATCAATAATGATAATTGGCCCGCTTTTGGCCCGCTTTGGCAAAGCTTTTATGCCACATCCCGGAGGAGATAAAATTGGCCGCAGAAGGCTGGATACTCATTTTATTGGTTTACAAAAATTAGGTGCACAATTTGACTTTGATTCGGCACGAAAATTCTACATAATTGATGCAGCTAGTCTCAGCGGAACCTATATGCATCTTGATGAAGCTTCAGTTACCGGAACAGCAAACATCCTGATGGCTGCTGTTTTAGCCAAAGGAGAAACCACCCTATTCAATGCAGCCTGCGAACCTTATATTGTGCAATTATGCAGAATGCTTGTTTCCATGGGAGCCAAAATACAGGGAATTGGTTCCAACCTGCTTACAATTAAAGGAGTTAGTATGCTCGGCGGATGTGAACATGTGTTGATGTCGGATATGATCGAAGTCGGCAGCTTTATTGGCATGGCGGCCATGACTGGTTCTGAATTAACAATCAATAATGTTAATTCTCATGACCTGGGTATAATCCCTGATGTTTTCAAACGATTAGGTATAACAATACAATCCGAAGAAAACAAATTATTCATACCTGCACAGGATCATTATGAAGTAGAAACCTTCATGGATGGTTCTATCATGACCATTGCCGATGCTCCCTGGCCTGGATTTACCCCTGATCTTATCAGCATCGTACTTGTTGTTGCCACGCAAGCCAAGGGTAGCGTTCTGATCCACCAGAAAATGTTTGAGAGCCGTTTGTTCTTTGTTGACAAACTGATAGATATGGGAGCCCAGATAATTTTATGTGATCCCCACAGGGCAACTGTAATTGGCCTCGACAGGCAATATCCCCTCCGCGGAATCGAGATGGTTTCGCCGGATATACGTGCGGGCGTTGCATTATTAATTGCTGCCTTATCCGCCGAAGGTAAAAGCGTTATACATAATATTGAACAGATTGACCGCGGATATCAAAACATAGATATCCGATTGAGAAAATTAGGTGCTGACATCATAAGAATATCCTGATCTTACTCTTCCAGCTTGACAAAATCCATTTCGGTAAAATCAAAATCCGGATTGGGTACATCAATTTTCATTTTATCAACCTTCCCTGCTTGATTAAGCGTAAAGGTTACAAGCCCTTGTGGCAATGATAGAAAATTACTGAACCGGATCCAAAAAACATTGTAATGATAATGTGAAAGTTCACCTGTAAAATCATTTGTGGGCATTAAGCGAACTTTAAGATCGTTATCTTCAAGATAAACCTTTGCTTTACCATACATTATGTTTGAATACCCAAAGTGTTCCCTGAAACCATATTCGGCTTTCAGGTGCTTTGCCCTCTTAACGACCTCTTCCCTGTTGTAATTTGTACCATACCACAAAAGATCACCACTGAATGTCTTTAGTCCGCTCCTGTGAATAAACTTTTAAGTTAAGGGCTAAAAGTAAAGCCAGCAGTACAAAAGCGGAAATCTCAAGATGGCTCTTTTTCATTTTTATGAAATTATTTTAATGAATAAATAGGTAAAAGCAAAGATATCAATTCAATGAAAAGACAGGTAAAGATAAATACGTTGTCAAACACACCTATTACATTAGTAAGAATTATATCGTTTTCCAAATGAATAAGAAATATAGGCTGTAAGAAACAGGTTCATGGCTTCATTAAATGCCATAATGGGAATTGCCTTTGGGAAAAATTCGATAACACCACCTATCTCAAGCGAATTTAACTTTGACTTATATGCCCCGAACTCAAAATCCAAACCCAGTTTGCCATAAATACCGGGATAAAGTTTGATTTCATCCAAGCCTTTTGTGAATGGAGCTCTGCCATATATGTTATCAAAAAAATGGGCATCAGGATCATATTTTTCGGTAGCTATGTCATAGTTAAAAGGATCACCTGTAAACTTAAGTATATAAAGGTAAACCGGTTTGGCAATGCCGATAGAGGCGCCACCTGCAAATGTGTACCGGAGTTCCACACCTCCCCAGTATGGCTTTCGGTTCAGTAGCCTGTTCATACCCAAACCTCCTCTTAACATGTATATGTGATTCAGCTTTCCGTACACATAGCTCTTGGCATTCGTAAAAAAAGGATTGATGGTTCTGATCTGTTTGGGTGATTTCATCCCAACCAACTGAAGTTCATAGTACACGGATTTGGAAACTGTGCGGTTTTCCCCTTTCTGGAACCGCAGCCCGAAACCAAGTGTATGTGCAATAGCGCCAAAAGAACAGGCTTTTTTATACAACACACTATCATCAGCTAAACCAACATCAAGTGCTTGTGAATAAACACTTTGAGCAGAACAACAATAGCATAAAAAAAACAAAGGTATGTACAAAAGATACCACATATCAGGGTAAAAATCTAAGAGCGAAAAAAACTAATACTTGATCTCCTTTTGATATTTATAATGTTCTCCGTACGCAGGACACTTTTGGCTTGATTTACAAGACGTCATTACTACTGCAAGAAAACCTAATGCTACCAATGTGATTATTACTTTTTTCATAATTTTTTTCTTTACACTTTTACTTATTACAAAGGAAACTGATTTTATAATTAATAACAAAAAAAAATTGATAATATTGTAGCCTTCAAAGCAGTTAAATCATTAAACAAAGAAGTCATGACATCAGTAAACCCTTTGATAGAAGAAAGCTGGAAAGAGGCACTTATTTGTGAATTTCAATCCGACTATTTTTCAAAGTTGAAATCATTTCTTGTAGAGGAAAAGAAAAGATACAAGGTATATCCACCTGGTTCGCAAATATTTGCAGCATTTGATCGTACCCCATTTAATAATGTAAAGGTGGTAATTTTAGGACAAGACCCATATCATGGCCGGGGACAGGCACATGGCTTGTGCTTTTCGGTTCCCGCAGGCATTGGTATTCCTCCTTCGTTAATCAATATTTATAAAGAAATTGAAAGCGATTTGAATGTAAAAACGCCCCAAAATGGAGATTTAACAAAATGGGCAGAACAGGGTGTTTTGTTATTAAACGCCACATTAACCGTCAGGGCCAACCAGACAGGTTCACACCAGGGAAAAGGATGGGAAGAATTCACCAATGCCGCTATAGTGCAGCTCTCAGATAAAAAAACAGGACTTGTATTTTTATTATGGGGCAATTATGCCAGGGCTAAAAGGGGCTTGATTGATGAAACCAGGCATCATATTCTTGAGGCACCTCACCCCTCGCCTTTTTCGGCCAACAGAGGCTTTCTGGGATGCAGGCATTTCTCAAAAGCAAATCAACTGCTGATGGAAATGGGAAAATCACCTATTGATTGGGGTAATATCTAATAATTGCTTATTTTAGGAGACTAAAAAACAAAGAAAAGCCATGAACCTATTTTCAATGGACGATCCGGAATATACCAAAAGCAAGTATTTCGACTCTGTTTTTCAGAAACGAACATACTTCAACCTGCTCTATTCCATTATTTCCATGCCTTTTCTTTTGGTTTGCTTCATATTTATCCTAACCACATTTGTAACAGGAGCACTATTCGTTGTTTTCTGGATTGGTGTTCCGTTATTAAACCTTGGTTTTATCACAATAAATTCAATTGCAAAAACAGACATCAAGCTTACAAATTTTTTTTCGGAAAATTATGTTACCCTGCCTGATACCCCGGATTTAAACTATAACAGTCAGTTAAAAATATTTCTATCATTCATCAATTCATCAAACAACTGGAGAGCCACAGCATATTTTTTTTGCCGTTTTTTACTCAGTATAGTGCATTTTGTTGTATTTTGTATCCTGGTTTCTATGACTGCCATTATGATAATTACCCCCGTAAATGCCATGTTTGGTCATATCAGGATATTTAATTTCACAACGGACTTGTTTATCGAAGCTATTTTTATCTTTTTTATCGCTATTGTTCTCTGGATTGGAATTGTTAACCTGATAAATTTCTGGATGAAAATTACCGAGAAAACAGGAAGTTTCTTTTTTAAAGAAAGCATTTAAAACACAGAAAAGAGGGATTTGAATAACAAACCCCTCTTTATTTCTTTAAAATATCTAATTGCTATCTGTCAAGGATGATCTTGTCGGTATAGATTTGGCCTTCTTTTTCAAGCCTGATAATATAAATACCATTGCTGAGATTTTCCAGATCTACCGTTTCCCTGAACAACCCATTTTGCCCGGCGAATTCTTTTCTGATAAAAGTTTTTCCGAGCAAATCCATAACATTTAGCCTAATCTCAGCCGCATTATTCATATTGATCTCAATATTCATCAAACCATTCGATGGATTGGGAAATAACTGAACATTATCAGCAAATTTATATTCAACCACACCAATGGCACCTAAAATTTTGAATGTCCAGGGTTCTCCCCATTCGGTTGTGTCGCGGTTAAAACTGCTGAATGTTCGCATTCTCCAGTAAACAGTAGCCCCTTCAGGAAATCTATCCTGAACATCATATTTTTTTGCTGTTGAATCGAATATGAAATTACCCACAGGATCTGTCCATTCATCACTTGTGTTATACTGCAACTGATAACCTTTCACAGCACCTACTGAATCCCAGATAAATGTGGGTTTTCTTTCTACATCCTCTTCACCGTTATTTGGCTTCTTCAGCGGGACATGATCTATAGTTGTAAAATTATACACATCCGACCATTCTGTTGTATCCCTTCCATGATAGGCTTTAACCCTCCAGAAATATTTAACATCAAAATAGTAAAGGAATAATTCAGCAGAAGCCGAATCTGATTTAAGTTTCAGCGGGTCGCCAAAAGCTTCATCTTCGTCTATCTCAATATCAAAACCTTCCACTCCGGTTATATCTTTGTTATATTCAAGGAATAGATAGAGATCAATTCCTGTTGCATTATTTACCGGTTTATCAAGCTCAACGGTGGCAAAAGTTGTAAAAGATTTAACAGGAGACCAATATGTTGAATCCTGAGAACCGATAAAAGCCCTGATTCTCCAGTAATAATGTTTATCAAAATAAAGCTCATTAAAATTGGCTTCATTATCCTCGGTATCAAGATACAAAGTATTAGCAAAAGGACTTGAATAAAAGTTGTCCGTAAAGTTAAGAAGAGTAGCAGATTGTCCAGCAATCATCCCATTTTCTTCGCTTGAGAATGAAACTGCATTGTAATTAACAGCATTAATGCCTGAATTCGGATACCAAAACTCGCCATCATATTCCATCAAAAAACCATTCTTGGAGGTTCCGTAAGCTTTGTTTTCGCTCATGACCAGAACGGAGGTAAACTCCCTGTTAAAGTTGGTCCTTGAAACAAGCAGTTCATTCTTCATCCATTCTGTTCCGTTATACTCATAAATACCTCCGTTAAGTCCTACTGCAAATCCAAAATTTTCATTAAGCATGCTGATGTCATTGAGTTTCTTATCTGCAGTAAATTCAAGCGTCCAGTCCGTGCCGTTATATTTCAGCAGCGAACCATCAGCACAGGTAGCCCATCCTGTGTTTGCATCTATGAAAAAGAGAGATGTTATTTGCTTTCCAGTTGAATCCGGGTTTCCCCAGCTAGTACCATCATATTTATGTATATACCCTGATTCACCGGCAAGAAAACCTGTTGCTTCATCTAACATAAAAACCGAATAAAGATTTGATAATTCATTAACCGAATCATTAACAACTGCTGAATCAACTGACCAGGTACCGGAAGTATATTTTAAAACAGTGCCGGTGTTACCAACTGCCCAGCCCGCATCCTGGGAATTCATAAAAATGCTTCTGAGAATTTTATCGGTACCTGAAGTTTGATCAAGCCACTCTGTTCCATCAAAATGCATGATCACACCTTCAGAACCAATTGTCCATGCATTGGAATCGTCAAGTACAAATACATCCTGAAAATTACTTGTACTGGTAACCGGCATTTTTTCCCAGTCGTAAACCGTATCAACCTGTATTTCGACGACAGACGCTCCTGAAAGCTGATCCCAACGGATTAATGCATCCGGGTTCTGGTTATTTGCAAACCCACCGGGCAGTGTAGTATAAACAAACTTTGTTGTTGTAAATACTCCCGGCTCTGACCATGCTGAAGTTTCTACACCATCCGTTGCCCTGACTTGCCAGTAATAAGTGGTACCAAACAAAAGACCGGAACACTTGTATGAGGTATATTCTGTGATTTCATCAATAATCGGATCGGTGAAATCCGGACTGTCATTTAACCTGACCTGGTATGTTATTGTGTTGGTGCTTCCTGTAACAGCATTCCAGTCGAGCAATGCACCCGGGTCCTCATTCAAAACACCTCCAATGGGAGATACAATCTCAGGTGTATAAATTCTGAACTGCGCTGAAACAATACCAACGATGAATAACAGTGATAAAGTTGTAAATATTTTTTTCATGTTACAGTATTTTTGTTTTTATACAATTCTAATTAATAACAATAAATTTCCCGTTTGCAAAGATTCTGTCATTTGCCAGCATCTGAATAATATAGGAACCTCTTGGAAGTTTTCCAACATCCAGTTTGATTTCATGTTTACCGGCATTCATTCCGTTCAAGTTCAAAGCATCAACCAATCTTCCGTTGAGATTGTATATATTCAAGGTAACATTTGAACGTTCAGGTAATTCAAATGCAAGACTTGCCTGATTGTTCACAGGATTTGGGTAAATATCAATGGAACCTGCCAATTCCATTTCATCATCAACTTCGTCAATTCCAACAGGTTTCTGATACTGATCATTCATATAGAGACCTCTTCCGTAAGTAGAAGAATAAATCACACCATAGTTGTTTGTTCCGGGAAATTCCACATAAGAAGTATCATTACCAATGATGATCTCAACGTATTCGGGAAGTTTTTTCACGGTCTGCTGACGAAGCATCATAATCGGCGCTCTACCAATTCCCTGACTTTCATATGTCCATGTAGGATTCTCATCCATTGTATTTGTAGAGGTATAAATGCCTTTTTCCGTACCTACGATAACAAGTTCCGAATTACTCATCTCAATCAATGAGGAATAAACAGGTACCTGTGGCAATCCACCATTTTCGGGATCACCTTGTATGGGTCTCCAATCAGCAATTGAATCAAGCGCATTGCGTGTTTCATATACATGATAATTATTGCCGTAGTTACCCAATGTAATCACTACATGATTTGCATTTTCCTGGTCAACTGATACGGAAGTAATTACCTGTGTAATCTCATCACCAGTATCGGGGTCAACAACCGGTAAATGTTTGGTAGAAATAATACATTTATCACTGTTACAATCGGCAGTTTCTTCAGAAAAAGCATTTGCCATATTGGATATTCGGAAAAGGTCACCGTCCATTGTACCTACAAACAAATGATTTGCGTTTTGTGAATAGGCCATACTTGTGGGATTACCTTCAAATTCTGTTTTTGAAGTATTAGCAAGATTCCACCAGATAACATCCTGCGTAAAATCATGTATTGAGTTGGTCATCCATACGTTATCCGGTGTAGCAAGGAAATATTTCGATTGAATGATATCTTTAACAAAAATAGAGTCACCCTGAGGAAGGTCTTCTTCAAGCTGATAATTAAAAGGATAGTCCCAAGTATTACTTCTTATTTGAATTATTTCACCTGCGGAATAAGATTGCGTATGGGCAATGAATTTTGCTGAATCCTGGCTAAATGAATCATTAAAGCTTTCCCATAAAGCTGTTGGAATCAGAAAATCTTCAGCAGTAAATGAAGGTCCGTCAGTGAAGTTTGTTGTTGAATAACTTTCTCCTGCATCATTAGTTCTTCTGAATGAAGGGGTACCATCAACTTTGCTATAGATATAAACTTCAGGATTGATCAGTGAGATATTACAATATCCACCGGTACCACCATGTGGCAGTCCGTTAGCGTTGATCCATACCTGAGAACCTGCATACTGGGTATTGCCATGGCCTGTAATTGAAATCGTGCCATTTTCCTGGGCACCTCCAAGAACTTTTTCTTTTGATCCTGAGGGACCAACAGTATAAAACTGTGTTGTCATATATCCTTTCATCAAAGGTTCGAACTCATATAATGTGGGTGTGATCAAGCCTATATATATTCCATCATCGGTTCCAACCAATACTTCATTGTTATGTCCGGGCCTGAATGCATAAGTATGATGTCCATTAGGTAAATAAATAAGACTATATGGGCTAAAACTATTGTTTGATTTTTGCAGCCAGTTGAAAAAACCATTTTCACTGACTTTAAGTCCTTCCCACATATTCTGTCCACCGACAAGAATCTTACCTGGATTATCGGGTAAGACAGCAATTGTGGAAGAATACATTCCTTCATCACCAAGTATTTCGATATAGCTAACTCCTGGTAAAATAATATGCCAGTTGTCACCTTTATCATCGCTGTAGTAGATAGCAATCTGACTACCTGACTCATAGCATGCAGAAGCATACATATGATTTGGATCGGAAGGTGCAAAAGCAAGTTCAATCCTGCCTGCATATAATGAAATGTCGTTATCCGTACCTTTATATTTCTTATAAGGAGAATCATCAATTTCCTGGTAAGAAGTATCATTGCCGTATGTCACGCTTAATGAGAAAGATTGATAGAGTGAATCTTTAACATAAAGGAATGGATTATTCGGGTTATTGGATTTATTTTCAAAAACAAAATCATCTCCGTCCTGGTAAACAAAAACGTAACTGTAAGTACCTCCGTCAACCATTGCTGCAACAGAACCATCGGAAGCCACCGTAACATCAATGGCATTGCCTTCTATTTCAAAAGTATGGCGCATTGATTCCATGATGGTTGTATCAATGGTCATTCCTAATGTATCAGGATTGTACATTGTTATGTTTGAACCGACTACTTCAATCGAATCACATTGGATATTATAAGATGCGCTGATATAATAAAAAACACTGTCTACGGCATATTCGGGAACGTTCCATGTATTACCGCCGTCAGTGGAAACTTTCAGACCACCTGTTGTGGCAGCAAATAATCTTTTTGAGCCGGGATCATATGCCAGTTTGTTAACATAAAACCAGTCAGGATCGGTAAGTTGTGCACTATCGGCAACGGGCTGAAATGTTTCACCATCATCGGAAAAGTATACACCACTTCCCTGCAAGCCACCGGTATAGCCGTACTGACCAAATTGTGAATAATCTTGTGCAGTAAATGATTCACCTGTTCCAACATAGATCCTTCCGTTTTCATCCTGAACCATGGATGTAACCATCAGGTTGTTTTCATCACCATTTATCTTTTTCCAGGTTAAACCTGTGGTTGTTGACTTCCAAATGCCACCTGTTACACAACCTGCATATATTGTTTTTACATCAGGATCCTGATTGTCCCATAAAAGGGCTCTGGTACGACCTGAAAAGTTATCAGGCCCCATTTTCTGCCATTCCATATCAGAAGCAGATTTGTATGCACCTTTACCTTGAGCAACTTGTTGGTTTGCCCTCATCAGGTCCATTGCATCAATCGTACCGGTATGCTGGTTATTACGCAATTTCGCAAAATATTCCACAGCATCCTCTGTTGATTGATCGTTACCCCCGGATTCTGACTTTTCATCAGAAATGTAAGTAAAAGAAAATAACAATGCAGATATTAAAACAAGCAAGCTAAAGGGTAAAACTTTATTCTTCATATCATTATAAATTTGTTATTATTATTTTAGAATAATCCATTGTTCCCGTAAAAAAGAAGTGCGCAAGTTACACTTTTTTTTTTTCTGCAAGAAATATAAAAACAAAATTATCAACAAAAATACTTTAAACCGTTGTCACAAATATAAAACTTTTAATAAATAAAACAACTGTAAGTAAGTTTGCGGTTCAAAACAATCAGATAACGGCACTACCTTCAAACATAAATTTCAAGCATGCTGTGAAAGAAAACCGGCAATGCAAATTTTCATAAATTTGCCTGAAATTAACAAAAGATTTTAACCAAAATGAAAAGAAAAACATTCTTGCTTATTGTATTGATCGCTTTCGCAATAACCGGCCTTCAGGCAAAAGAAAAAGATTACCCAGGAAATCAGACAACAAGCTTTCGATAGTCAAACCGCTACTGACGATCACCTGATGCATATTACCGGCATGGAAAAAGACCAAAATGGTGTAAAATACTTCAAAACAAAAAATTCATGGGATGATGACAGCAACGATTTCGGGGGCTACCTGAACATTTCAGAGCCTTACATCAGGCTGAAAACCATAGCCATTATGATCAACAAAGATGCTCTGCCACCGAAATTGGCAAGAAAGCTGGGAATAAAATAATTATTCAACAGCTATTAATGAATCCTCCGGAAATGCACCATCTTTGAGTTCGTTATCAATAAACCACTGGCAAATTACATCTCCATCTTTGAATCCTTTCATTCGCTTGATATAATCATCAATCAGTTGAAAGGAAATATCTTCATCCTCTCCAATAATTCTACGTACAGTCATTTCAGGTCCTCCGGATTTTAACCTTACAAGGTCGCCTGCTTTTAATTTCTTCATAAAAAATGGGTTTTATTTATTTCCAAAGATAGTAATTCAATTGCTTTTTCAAATGGTTTTTACACTCGACTTTGGTAACCAGCCAATACTGCCATTGGCGATTTTGATCTCGTACCAATCACCCACTTCATCGGTAATTTCCACTTTTGTTCCTTCATGAATTACAAAAAGGTCAACACTGTTTGCATTGGGAGCACTTTTCACAGTGAGTGTTGGTGTAAATATGATAGCTTCATTATCAGCTCTGGTATAATAATATTTCTGTGAAGCCATCACAAAACCGAATATTGTAAGGATTAACATCAGCATACCAAACCAGAAACTGATCTTTTTTGTTCTTTTTTGACGAGACAGAAAAAAAGTGGCAGCAAGTATCAGGGTGATAACAAATAATCCAATCGCTATCTTCGCCCATACATCTGCAGTAAACATGTTATAGATACGATTCCACCATCGCTTGAAAAAAAGTTGTGGCACAGATTTAATTTTATCCGGAATCTTGCTGTTAACTATTTTAAGGTTACATATTATATCTTCATTATCTGGATCCAGCTTTTTAGCTTTTTCATAAAATAGAATTGCAGCGGCATATTCATTTAGCCTGTAGTAGGCGTTTCCGAGGTTATAATAAAGCCCTGCCGATTCGTAGCCATCATCAAGAACCTGCTTGTATTTTTCAATTGCATCATGATACAAACCTTCATCATAAAAAGCATTACCTTTAACTATAAGAGAATCGTGTTGCCCGGCCAGCATTAAAACGCTGCTAAAAACCAGTATTATTGCCATAGCGATGTTCTTTATCATATACCTTTGTTTTTGGACAATTTATCGAAGCTGCCTTTCTATTTTGCTTATTATGTTGAGTGCCTCATCATAAATATTTTTCATTTTTGATGTACTGTCACCGGGAGCAAACCTGGCAAATTCCGTGTTTTTCAATGTTGAGATAAACTGCTCAGTGATTTCCTTTTTCACACCTTTTTCGCTTAATTTATCCTGCACTGAATCCATTGAAAGGCTTGCCCTTTTTATATTGAACTTATCACTGATATACCCCCACATAGCTCGCGATATTTCCACATAAAAATCTTCTTTAGTTCCGGCATTCAAGAACTTATATGCTTTCTTCAGGTTTTGTCTTGCAACTTTTGTTGCCCGTTTGTGTTTCATCAAAGCAATATTGCGGTGTTTTTTCTGCTGCGACTTTCGAATCAGTACAATCAGTACCATCAAAACCAAAGGGATTCCGACATAAAGATAAAACCGCCATGAACTAAAAAAGTAAGCATTGATTTTCTGTAAATGATAAGGGCCGGTCATAATATGACGAATATCCTGACCGATATATTGCACATCCTCCTGACTCACACCACTATACGAAACATTTGAACCATCACCCGCGCCTTTTTCCACTGTTATTTTATAAGCTGATGTTTTATCAGTTATATATTTTTCTTTTGAAGGATCGAAATAGGTAAAGTTCACCGGGCCAATTTCAAATTCACCAGAATTTCTTGGTATGATTAGGTATTCGAAAGTTCTTGAACCCGTTACACCTCGCCCCGAGCTATGAATATTATTGACAACCCTGGGATCATATACCTCAAAATCAGGTGGAAAAGTAATATCAAAAGCATCAATTAATTCCAGATTTCCTTTTCCGGCTATGGTAATTTTAAGGGTCAGGGCATCATTTACAGATAAATTCGTTTTGTTTACCGAAGATTTCAAATCAAAATAGCCTACTGCCCCACTAAAATTTACCGGTTTGTTTTTCAAGGGCAATGGTTTAACATCAATTTTTATTTCATTGGCTTTTAAAGTAATAACATCATATCTGAACCAGTCTTCAACCCTGCAATCGAATTCAAGCGGTTCAACTGTTATTTCTCCGGTTTTCTGCGGAAAAAGAGCTACTTTCTTGATTTCAGCTTTGTAGTATTGAATGCCATTTACCCGTTGCACTATTTCAGGTGAGATATTATAATCCTCTTTTAACACTTTGGTATAAAAACCCGGAAACAAATGTTTGGAAGTCCCGCCTCTGGTTATATTTATTCTATAATAAAGATCGTAAGTAACAATAATCTCCTCACCCAGATACGGGTTGTTTTTAGTTACATTGGTTTCTATAAAAGCATTCCTGGTGTTTTGCCTGTTTGTTCCGGGGTATTGTCTTTGATTATTCCGGTTTTGACGTGAAGGTTGCTGGCGGCTTCCTTTATTATTACCGGATGACGGAGTAACCTTGACCGTCAGAGAATTGGATGTATATTCTTTTCCATCCACAGTAATTTTTGCCGGATTAATAGTAAACTCCCCTTCCTGAATTGCCTGCAAAACATAAGTATACGTCAATGTAGTAGTACTGGTATATTGATTATTAATAATTTGCGTACTTTGACTACTCATGGTACCGGGCCCGGTAATATATCTGAAACCTTCAAAATCGGGCCCCTGAAAGTTACTACCGCTTGTATTAATGCTAAAACTAACCTGAAAACGCTCTCCAACCTCCACAACCTCCCTTGCCGATGCTTCAAACCGGACGTCATTAGCAAAAAGGGTATTGCAAGATGCTGTAATGATTGCCGATAATATAAGAAAATATTTCTTCATGTTAAATATTTTGCATTTTTCTACCAGTCTTTTTCGGTTTTTGCGCCTTTAGCAGCTTTAACTTTTAGTTTCATAATTTTTTCAAGCGTTTTCTTTTCATCGTTTTTCAGCGCTTCAAGCAGACGCTTTGCATCCTCTTTCGATATTTGCTGTGGCTTTGGCATTTGCTGCTCTTTCTGATCCTTATTTTCTTCATTTTTCTGTTGCTGTTGCTGTTTTTCCTGCTCTTTATCCTGCTGTTGTTGCTGCTGCTGATCTTTTTTCTCCTTTTCGTCTTTTTGATCTTGTTTCTGATCCTGGTTTTGATCCTTGTTATCTTTATTTTTATTATCCTGCTTTTGCTGTTGGTGCTGCTGTTGTTGCTTCAGCATTTTTTTGGCATATTCAAGATTGTATTTAGAATCAAAATCACTTGGATTGTTTCGTAAAG
>CAZTAW010000072.1:0-13893 GCA_964611705.1 uncultured Bacteroidales bacterium | reverse complement strand
TTTATAAATAATTTATACTTGTTTTAAATTATTAAATAACTTAACTTTGCATAATTATTGCATTCAAAAATCTGATTTAATCAAAAATAAAAAAATACAACTATGAAAAAACTAAGCTATTTATTTATCGCAGTAATTCTTGGTGGTTTAACAATTATGAGCTCCTGTAATAAGGATGATGATACTGATGGTCCACCAACCCTCCTGTTTGACACAGGTACCGATTATGTTTCAGGTGATTTTATCGCTGATACAAACCAGGTTCTTAAAATCGGTGTAAGAGCAGCCGCAAATGCCGAATCAGGAAATAAACTCACAAACCTTCATGTACAACGTGTTTTTAACAACACACCATTTGTTGTATTGGATACCAATATTAATACAACCGTTTTTAATTTAGACATTGTAACCAATGCACGACTAACCGAAGGTGATGAAAAATGGATTTTTAAGCTTACCGACAAGGGAGGACAATCCACTGAAAAGAGTTTTATTATCACCACTGAGTACAATCCTATTCCGATTTATACATATACCGACAAACTTCTTGGCTCATATGACGCAGCGGAAGGCAGTTCATTTGCCTCTGCAACGGGTGCAGTTTATCTGATGGTTGATGCAAAAGCCAATTCAGAAAAGGTTGACTGGATGTATTCATATGGTACAGATGACACGGTTCATGCTGCTATAATGGCTCCCTCCGATGCACTTGCCGACCATTTCTTTGGCGCCAACATGAATGATTTTGCTACACGTAACGCTACGGTATTTGGCAAAGTTACAGGTGTTAACTGGGATGATATTACAGATGGTCACCAAATTCGTGCTTATACAACCAACCTTACAAAAACCAACGTAAGGCTTCTTCAGGTGGGTGATGTTATTGCTTTTATCACTGATCCGAACAAACCCGAATTTGCCGGTAAACATGGCTTGATCAAAATAAAAAGCATCCTTGAAGGTGGAGCAGGTGATATTACTTTTGATGTTAAAGTAGAAGAGTAACATATAGTCTCAGATAAACTTCAAAGCCGGGGTTTCTACCCGGCTTTTTTTATATCAATCTATTCAAATTTTATAATTTCTGTAATCCTTTTAGCATTACTATCCGGTGAATTCTCTCCTGGCAACCAGTTGATTTTAATTCCTTTTTTTTCCATGCGCCTGAACCAGGTCACCTGCCTTTTGGCAAACTGATGAATGGCCGTATTGAGTTTTTCAAACATTTCTTCATAACCCATTTCTCCCGTAACATATTGTGTCAAGTACTTATATTCCAGACCGTAATATTTGAGCTGCTCTGGCTGAAGATATTGCTTTAACAGACTTTTAACTTCCTGTACCATTCCCTGTTGCAATCTTTCTTTTAATCTTGCGGTAATACGGTCTCTTATCACCTTCCGGTCCATTTGAATACCGAATATTATATTGGGAATTTCGGGAAACCGCTCATATGATTTTGCCGGATGCTTTTCATAATAATCAGCAATCTCAAGAGCACGGATAAGTCTTTTACGATCTTTTATGTCTGTTACATTATGCAGTTCATGCTTTTCCATAAGCATTTCAACAAGTTCTTCCATACTTTTGGAATTAAGCCCGGAACGAAATCCCTGATCTACTGGCACCTGATGTAAAGGATATCTTTCGATGACAGATTCGAGGTAAAGCCCTGTACCCCCGCATAAAATCACTGTTTTTTCTCTTTTCTTTATGTCCTGATAATTCTTGAGAACATCACGCTGAAACTCAAAAACATTATACTCGTAACCGGGATCAACAATATCTATCAAGTGAAAAGGAATTTCTCTACCGTTCACAATATAATCTTTGTAGTCTTTCCCTGTACCTGTATCCATACCTCTGTATACCTGCCTGCTATCAGCGCTGATGATCTCGCCATCAATACGATATGCCAGTTCGGCTGCAAGCCTTGTTTTGCCGGTTGCGGTCGGACCGAGAATTGTTATCATTAATTTTGGGATATTTTTGTCTCTAAATTAAGATATTCTGAAATAAGGCACTTTTTCATCAATATTCAATAAATGCCGCATCAGGAGCAAATATTTCTTAATGAGATTGGGCAACAGGAAATTATGACGAATATGCTCCACAGCATTATGGCTCATGGTATCTCTTTCTTTTGGGTTTGTTAAAAGAAACTGCATGTAATTTGTAATTTCTTTTACTACCATGGGTTCAACAACAAAACCTGTCTGTTTATCAATAACCTGCTGAATAATGCCGCCAACATTACTTCCTATAACAGGGCAACCCTGCCACATGGCTTCAGTTACTACAAGACCGAATCCCTCTTTTGTTGACACATGCACAAAATGATTCGCCAGCCGCATAAGAGCTCCGATATTCAGATCATTATTCGGGATATTCAGTAATGCGAAAATATCAGGATCATCATCAATTTCCTCAAGGGTCTTTTTATACATCAAATGTCCTTCCGGATCGTCTGAAGCAGAATTACCAACCAACACAAGCATCGGTTTCAGCTTACTTATGCTGTTTTTCTTTTTCAAGTCTTTAAAAGCCCTGATTATGCTTGTCTGGTTTTTATGAACATCATAACGGGAAACACCTAAGATCATGGGTCTCTCGATATCAATTCCGAATTTCTTTATCAACGGATCAACAACTTTCAAGGCAGTTTCGTAAGTATACTGGCTGTTTTTTACACTCAGCGGATCAATACAAGGACTGATACCATAAGTAGGTATTTTAACACCGTGTTTTACAAAGCTTTTTTGCGTGAAAATCGCTCCATCATAGTGATTGATATATGGCAGCAGAAAATTCCAGATGAGCGGATCTGCCTCCGATGTATCTATATGACAACGCCAAACAGCCTTGCCAAGAAAATCTCCGTGAATGATAGCGGCAGCAGGTTGCGGATCATGTACCACCGTCATATCCGAAACAACTGGATTTCCCTCGAGGTTTTTCTTGATATTCTCTATGTAAACCTGAAGAAGCTCCTGGGCAGTATACTCCTGTATAACACCCTGAATCATATTGTGAAACTTTTTTGTCAGAACAAAAAAGTCTTCACCTCCCTCAATACAATACCATGTACTTTTTAAACCAAGCCCTTTCAGGAATGGTACTACACTTCTTAACATCTCGGCAACTCCCCCACCCTCATAGGTTGAATTTACATGAGAAAGCTCTTTCCCTTCAAGCGGTAATGAAAGCTTCTTGATCTCCTCTATGATCTTTTCTCCCGTATACTTTTTGTAATGATTTATGTCCATTCCTTCTAATATCGGGAATCTGGAAGTATATCTTTCACTGCAATCATTATACATATACAAATATCATTATATTTACATAACTAACTTGAACTAACAACGGCACAAATATATAATTATGATTTAATGTAAAAGAAAAAACAGATAGTTTAAATCCGGTTTTTTACCCATGTAACCAATTCGGTGTTACCATGCAAAAAGATATTAACCGGATATTTCAAAAATAACTTTTTCCCCTGATCTCATTTTCTTTCTGTGGGCTCCATAGTCAATATAGAATTCACCTTCAAAATCCGAGAGGGATTTAATGGTAATTGTTTGTCTGTTGAGTATAAATTTAAATGCCTTTTTTCGATGGAAAATTTTAAAAATTAGTGCATCCCAGTGTCCCGGCATTCTTGGATTGATCTCAAAGCGGTCGTTAAAAAACTCAACTCCAGCAAAGCTTTCAACAATAATAGTAATTGTTCCTGCCATCACTCCTGCATGTATTCCTTCTTCGGTTGTTCCGCCCTGTATATCCAGAACATCGCTTCGTAAGGCATTCATAAACCACTCCCACAAAGAATTGCTTTTCTCCGGGAGATATTTAAGCAAGGCAGAATGTACAACATAACTGAGGGTTGAACCGTGGCTGCTTCTTTTAATGTAATAATCATAATTCTTTTTTAAAAACGCAATATCATCCCTGATATCATAACCCATAAAGCTTAGCACTTTTTTCACTTGTTTTGGAGACAAAACATAAAAAGTCATCAAGGCATCAGCCTGTTTGGCAACTTTATATTTATTCGGACTATCATTTTCAGCTTTCAAGATTCGATCCATCCGCCTGATATCCTTATATTTTCTTTTATAATGACCCCAATCAAGCTCTTTTAGTTTAAAATAGCCGGCAAATTGTGCAAGTATTCCGTCATCATTCATTTCAACATACATATTATCACGTATATTCTTCCACATCTCCAACTCTTTTTCAGAAAGATGTATTCTCCCGGCAATTTCCTGTCTTTCCTGCGGATTGAATTTATGATATAGTTTGATCATTTTATTCATCAGCCAGCTTACCATAATGTTGGTATAGGCATTATCATTAATTCCGCCTTTTTCCTTATCAGGGTATTTTTCCTGAAACTCATCCGGTCCCATAACCTTCCGTATGTGGTACTTACCATCCTGTTTGTCATATTTGGCTATGCTTGCCCAGAATCTTGCGACCTCGAACATCATTTCCGCACCGTAATCAGCCATAAATTTTTTATCATCCGTACTTCTGCAATATGCCAGCACATTACTGGCAATGGCAAATGAAACATGTCGCTGTAAACGACTCAGATCAGGATCCCATTTCCCTGATACGGGATTATAATGTATTTTCTGAGTTTCTTCTTTTCCATCGTTTGCTGTTTGCCAGGGATACATGGCACCTTTGTAACCATTTTTCTTTGCGTATTTTCTGGCTTCATCAAGCCTTTTATAACGATACATGAGGTCAGCTTTTGACACTTCCGGAAAATGTAAATTATAAAAAGGTAAAACAAACAATTCATCCCAGAAAATATGCCCGCGGTAAGCTTCACCATGCAACCCTCTTGCCGGTATTCCTGCATCAATATTTTTATTATGAGGAGATGCGGTGGTTAACAAATGATAAATATGTAACCGTGTTGTCCGCTGGGCAAATCGGTCTCCATCTATAATAAAATCAGCTTTATCCCAGAGCGAAGTCCAGGCCTTTTTGCTTTTTTCCAGAAGCTGATCATAAGTTTGATCCTGATTTAATATATCAAGCCCTTCTTTTTCAGGATCATCAATATCAGTATCATTGGATGTATAGATCGAAACTAATTTCTCAAGTGTATAGGTCTTGTTTTGTTTGCAATCGAAAGTATAGCTTTCGTTGATATTTTGAATATCATGCTTAATCTCACCCTTCACATCATATTCTCTATCCTCCTTGAATAACTTATGTTTCGCATGCATGACTATATCAATATGAGATTGGTTTGTTTGTACATGAAGGAAAATGCAATCACCACGTCTTTCCTGTTTCTCCGCGTTGAGGTGGTTGCTGCTTAATGACCTGTATCTGGGAACTCCGTAATTTCTGACAGTTCCATCAAGTGTGGACCTTAATGTAACAGGCTCAAAATAGTTATTGGGTGTGAATTTATATTTAATGGCTGCAATGTGGGGATTATCCATACTGGCAAATCGCTCCACTTCTAAAGTTGTAATTCTGCCTTTTGCGTCCTGAAATTTGATCAATCGCCATACCGTGCCTGTTTTCATGTTAAGCTTATGCTGATATAACAATATCTTTGTCTTCAGAATGTCAATATATTTTTCATCTCCGATTTTAAAATCAATCAACAACCAGTTGGGGCAATTAACAAAATCATTATTATATATCTTTTTATCATGAATAACTGTGGGAACTTCATTATATACACCTGCTATATATGTACCAGGATAGTGAATATCTTTCGTTGCTTTTTCACCAACAAAGCAGCCCCGTGTGGCAAAATAACCATTTCCGACCGTAGTAAGTGTTTCGCGTAGTTTTTCATCCATCTGGTCAAATCCGTAATAAGCCAGATGCCACGCATCTTCGTACATGCCTTTCTCAAACCAATCAACAATACCATTCCAGGTAATTTCACTCAGGTCTTCAACGGTAAAATCACCACCATATCTACGCAACTCGTCAATATTTTCTTCACGAGCCACTCCAATTACACAGGCAAAATTACCCTTACGTCCCGCCTTAACTCCGGCGATGGCATCTTCAACCATCAGGCATTCAGAAGGTCCTAATCCGATATCAGCAGCAGCTTGTACAAAAATATCCGGTTCAGGTTTGCCTTCAAGGTCAAGTTCGGAGGCACGTATTCCACCCACCACTGTTTTGAATTTCTTAAGTAAGCCGGTTTTTTCCAATATATATTTGCTGTTTTTACTTGAAGAAGCAACGCCTACTTTCACGCCTTTTCGTTTCATCATATCAACAAACTCAAGTGAGGTTTCATAAATATTCACCCCTTCTTTCTTCACCAACTCTCTGAATTTTAAGTTCTTTTTATTACCGATTCCGCATATTGTAAGATTCCCGGCGCTGTCACCTTCACTGCCAAAATCAAGTTCTATTTGCCTGGAATCCAGAAATGACATCACACCCTGGTATCTTGGTTTGCCATCTACATAGGTTAAATAGTCTTCTTTGGTAAATTCCCTGTAATCTATGTCCTCATTTTGATCTTCGAGGTGCTTTAATAAATGATCAAATGTGTCTTTCCATGCCTTAAAATGGGTTGTTTCCGTTTGGGTTACAACACCATCCAGGTCGAATATAGCTCCTTTTAATTTGTTTATTGACATATTTACCTCAACGCGATTTGATTCAACATACTGACTAAAACATCAGGTTTGTCCACAAAAAAACATTGCGGGCAAATATCTTTTACCTTATTTTTTAATTGCTCTTCACGAGTTACAAAAATGCAGTAAATATCCCCGGAGTGTTTCATTGCTTCTAAAAGTATAGCAACATCCGAATTTGTATCTCCGCAAATCAGGTTCGGAGCGTTCTGAAGGTCCAGATCAAGTTTCTCATTTAATAACCGAAGGCCATCGCCTTTGTCAAAATCTTTCAGGCCCTTTGTACCTTCATTGTCAATGGTAAGTATTATTTCAATATCAAGTCCGGTATCCTCAATTCGAAAATACCGTTCTTCCGGATCAAGATCATGAACAAGTGTTTTGATCTCTTGCAGAAGCTCATCCGAACATTCCCGGTCAATGCTCTTATTAATATCCTGCCTGGCAATGGTTGTTTGCCCGAATTTCTCCTGTAATCCCGAACCTATTCTTGCAAAAACCTCATAGTCATTGTTTTCAAACATTCTTTTAATTCTGCGGTTCAGCTCATTAAGCTTTTCTTGCTTTTCTGTTTTAATAGGATAATAACCAAAAACACCCTTTGTATCATAATATTCTCTCCCCTTACTCCCTGCATAATTAACCACTCCTGAGGGCATCACACTTAAATCAATCAATCCGTTATTGTTCAGCGGAGCCGAAGTGAGCAATACTGTATTTTTTGTTTTTTTTACCGCATAACGACTTAAAAAGATTGCATTATATGCTGATTGTATGGATGTGGAATACCTTCCACAATAGTTGTTAACAGTGCCATCCCGGTCTGTGATGAAAGCATTAAAATCTATCTTATTCAGGAAATCCAATCCTTCCTGGAATTGCTTATTAAAACTTGTTTCACTATTCCCAAGATGCTCAATAAAGGCCTCTTCACCATTTTCAAAAAACCATATATCCTTCTTTAGCTCCTCCAACTCATAGTTTACATCTACGCGAATGGTTTTATCAGCATTAAGCCGCAGCAATTTCCATCCGTTTTGGTTTGGAATTTGCTCAATAGCTTCAAACGTTCTTTTAAGTTGCTGCAAGCTGTCATCATCAACCTTATAGTTAATCAGATAGTTTTTCACAAGGTTTCTTCTGGGGATTATGGTATCCCTCATTATTTCTGTAAATTGATGAAGTGTAGATGTTAGCATAATGAATATTTTAAATCCGATTATACAAAAACTTATCCAAAACTGTTTTGGTGAAATATAATGATAAAAAGACTTTCATTAAAAAAGCCTTAAAAAACAGCTTTGGTTTAAAACGAAATTATAAAATTTGTATTTTGTGAAAAAAGAGGCACTCAAAATGAAAAGACTAATCATTGTATCGAACCGTTTACCGGTAAGTATTTCAAAAAAAAGAGGAGAAATAAATGTAAAAGCCAGTGTTGGCGGGCTCGCCACTGGGATGAAAACATTTTATAAAACCCATGACAGCTTATGGTTTGGTTGGCCCGGAATCAATCAAAACAAGATCAAATCGAATGAAAAAAAGATCATTGAAAAAAAATTACATGAAGAAAAATGCAAACCTGTTTACCTTTCTCAGCACGACATGAATCAGTACTATTATGGTTTCAGCAATAAAACATTATGGCCTCTTTTTCACTACTTCACGCAGTTTACTGAATATCGGGAAGATATGTGGACATCTTACAAAAAGGTAAATCACATTTTTGCTGAAGAGCTGCTGAAGGAAATCAAAGAAGATGATATAGTCTGGATACATGACTACCACCTTTTCCTGCTTCCACAATTGATCAGGGAAAAACTTCCACATATTGCCATTGGATTTTTTCTGCACATACCCTTTCCTTCTTTTGAGGTTTTCAGATTATTGCCGTGGAGGCTTGAAATTCTGGAAGGTATGCTTGGTTCGGACCTGATCGGTTTTCATACATATGATTACCAAAGACACTTCATGTCATCCACAAGAAGATTGCTTGGCTACGATGCGCATTTTAATGAGATATATGTCAGCAACCGGGAAGTCAAGATAGATGTTTTTCCGATGGGGATTGATTATGACAAATTTTATAACAAAGCGATGGAAGTATCAAATAAATCAAGCAGCCGGAGATCGCGCATTAAAAAAATGATACGGGGTGATGCAGACAAACAATCCGAGAGAAAACTCATTCTATCCATGGACCGATTAGACTATTCGAAAGGAATTCCGGCACGACTGGAAGCATTCGAAAGATTTCTCGAAAAAAACAAAAATTATCATGAAAAGGTCAGTATGTTCCTGCTGGCTGTCCCCTCGAGGACTAATGTTGATCATTATATGGAATTGAAAAAAACAGTGGATGAAATGGTAGGCCGTATCAATGGTAATTTCGGAACCATAGACTGGAATCCAATACGTTATTTTTACCGCTCACTGCCTTTTGATGAGATCGTTGAGCTGTATGTTTATTCTGATATTGCTTTGATTACACCCATCAGGGATGGAATGAACCTCATTGCAAAAGAATATCTGGTTTCAAAAATTGAAGGCGATGGAGTTTTGATCCTAAGTGAAATGGCTGGCTCAGTCAAGGAACTCGGCGAGACTTATATTGTTAATCCAAATGATATAAACAACATTGTTGAATCCATCGAACAAGCCTTAAAACTCAGCAAAAAAGAACAAATCCGCAAAAACAAGATCATGCGCGACCGACTCAGAAGATACGACGTAACACGGTGGGCTGACGAATTTATGAACATACTGAACAAAACTAAAAAGCAGCAATCTGAAATGCTTGCCAAAAGGCTTACCGATGAGAAAAACGAAGAGATAGCCTTTGAATTTCAAAAAGCCAAAAAGCGTTTATTACTCCTCGATTACGATGGTACTATAATTCCATTTACAAAGGAATACAGTAAAGCAGAACCGGATAAAGAACTGAAAAATATATTACGCGCTTTTTCAGAAGATACCAGGAATTGTACTGTTATAATCAGCGGACGTGACAAAGAAACCATTGACAGATGGTTCAGCGGTCAAAAAATTTGTGCTATAGCCGAACATGGTGTTTGGATCAAAGACGATACAAGGGAATGGCACATGATTGAACCCCTTAACAATACCTGGAAAGCTGACGTATTGCATGTGCTTATCCGTTTTGTGGACCGCACACCAGGTTCTGCAATTGAAGAAAAAAGTCACTCGCTTGTCTGGCATTACCGCAAATCAGACCCCGACCTTGGTATTATACGTTCGCGTGAACTGAAGGATGAACTCACCACCCTGTTTTCAAATCTTGACATGGAGATCATTGAAGGCAACAAAGTGATTGAGATAAAAAATGCCGGGGTAAACAAAGGCAGAGCTGTTCGTAGCAAGCTTCCGAATGCGAATGCCGATTTCATTCTCGCCATTGGAGATGACTGGTCGGACGAGTTTCTATATGAAGTGCTGCCTGATTCGGCCTATACAATCAATGTAGGATTCAGAAACACACAGGCAAAATATTGTATCAACAATGTGAAAGAAACCAGAAACCTTCTGAAAAAACTGGCAAATATGGACTAATTATTCTGCTGATAAAAAGTTTCTTTTTCAGTCAGTGAATCCCTTAATTTATCAAGAAAGACAATATCGGTGTGTTTGAATGAAAAATCTTCAGGGATTGTGATTTGGTTTGAATGATACTGATTAAAAAAAGCATGGTTTTCTTTCAGGCAAAGCTCATCCTTTATTTCAAGCTTGTTTTGACCGGATTTCAGGAATTGCAAAATCCTCAGGGCATCAATCTTCTGCATACAGGCCTCTGCAAATTTTTCGGCATTTGCTGAATTATCACGCAAGGGTTGCCAGAATGATTTTTCTCTGAATACGGATTGCAGAAATTCAGACATTGGCACTGAGAAATCCCTTTTATATAAATCTTCAAAACTGCCATATGTTTCATGTACTTTATCAAACAATGAATAATGATAAACCGGGTAGCTACTCCAGTCACCTTGCAGGCCTTTAATCACAGCAGGGCCGGTTCCGAAAAACACCCGATCCGATTTGCGTGCTGACGGATAAACTTTTACATCATTCCCCAGAATCAATTCTCCGGATTTTCTCAACTTCTGAAGAAAATAGAAATCTTCCCCACTTTTATGCGGTGTAATCCCTCCTACTTTTCGGTAAGCCCAAACCGGAACAGCAATGGCAGAACCCAGGGCCGTAAACTTATAAGGATTATTGATTCTGTGCATATTCAGAGAATAATTTCGCATATATATCTCATATCTCAGTATGACCCGGTCAAGATTTTCTTCGCCGGTTAATTTATGATAATAAGGGTTAGACAAAGCTATCTTATCAGGGTTTTTCATGAAAAGATCTTTAACCGACTCAAGATATTCAGGTGGATAATGGGTATCTGCATCAATGCTGATGATAACATCTTCCGGTTTGGCAATTGAATTGATCGCGTCCATAGCTGTTTTACGGGCCCAACCCACACCAAAATGTTTACCTTTCCAGCCTTTTCCTTTGGATGATTTATCAATCAGATGTACCGGAAAGTCATGATCTTTCATCAAAAACCTGATTGATTCTTGATTGTTTTCACAAACTCTCAATTTCTCAGAAATCTCCCACCAATGTTCAGGTTGATCCACACACACAAAAAGCTCAAAACCGCTTAATGTCTGATCCTTTAGGCATGACATCAGTGCCGGCAGGTATTCTGCTTCATTAAGGGCCGGTAATGCAAGATATAGTTTCACAAAAACTAAAAATGATAAATATAACCCTGATACAAATTTGTTAAATATTTCTTAAATAGTTGCTTAAAAGAATTTCAATAGAAGAAATTCAGCATATGTATGGCATGAACCGGACAATAAAAGAAATTTAAAAATTTCACCAACTATCTTTGAATGATCAGTTTCTTTGAATAAGCCCTGTTTCCGGCAATAATTGTATAGATATAGATGCCATTGCCAAGTTTCTGACCCTGCTTATTGGCTCCGTCCCATTGAACAATATGTTCGCCGGCAGATTCAAATCCATCAACCAGTGTTGTGATCACCCTGCCCCTTAGGTCGTAAACCTTTAAACTTACTTTGGTTTCACCAGGTAAAATATACCGGATATATGTTTGATCATTAAATGGATTGGGAGAATTCTGACTTAAAACAAAACTTCCAAAAGAGTTAGCAGTTGAAATACCTGTAGAAGGATCATTAATTGTTATCGCTTTAATACAAAAGTTTCCGGTATTTAGATACCCGGAAGGATCATCATAATTATAAAAATCAAGCCATTCATCATTTTCCTTATAATAGCTTTCTTCAGGATTTGCCGAAGAAGTTACAATGGTTTTATAGTCTGCCCCGAGAAGCACCGGAACTTCTGAAGTCCTGTCGTAGGGTTGTCCTCCTTCTTCAAGATACAAATACAAATAAAATGTCTCGCCCTCTTCAATATAAACATCCTCTTCAACAAAGCTGGTATGGAATCCCTGGTATTGTTTCCATCCTGATTTGGAATACAGCTCATCGCTTAGATTTACACCATCAAATTCACCATATATTTTATATGTGAAATTAACAGAATCGACAGCTACAAAAAAGTTAACTGCTTCGATGATTTGGCTTCCGGAAGAAACAAATGCATTGAATGCTTCCTGGCAATCTGCTTTGGTATCACGCCATCCATGGTAGTCATGATAATAGGTATGGTCCCATTCCTGACGAATAACATCCCTGAAAGAAACAGCACCCATTTCGGGTTCACGGCAAGACCATTTATCATAATAAGAAATATAAAAGAAACCGCCAAGTCCCCAGTCATCTCCCCAGCTATTTTTTACCAGCCAGGCGCCCTCTTTTGGAGCCTGCGTCTCGAGGGTATCGTTCCATCCTACAATGGCTACCGCGTGATTGGGCGGTGTGGAAGATGAAGAGGGTTGGTAATGGATGTAATCATTATTTATAAAGCTTGAGCTATAGCACATGCATGTTCCGATAACGCCTTCATCCATCAATCGCTGCTTGATAATGTCAATACGTTCCAGGCTATCGCCTATGGTAAACCATTCAATATATTTCGGATAGTAATAATGATATGATGTATCGGAACGGGCCGGAGGTTCGTAATATTCCTGACCGTCAATATCCCTTACAGCACCTTCATTTCTGCTTAAATAGGCGGATGTAACCCTGTAATCGCCACCCTGATGGACAACCAGGCCATCGCCGGTGGGTGGAAATACATCATCGTTGTTATACTGGTTAAATCCGTTCCACCAATCCAGGTGATACTCGGCAAGATTGGGTTCACCTTCTTCGCCGTTTGCTTCCCATTCGCCGGTCATCATAAGATTTCCTTCCATGGCAGCCATAGCGCCATACGTCCAGCAGGTTCCGCCTTGCTGGCTTTTTACTGAGGTTACATAATCCCCGCCATTGTAATTGCGCAGGTCAAAAGTTGAAGGCAGATCCCTTTGCTGGGCAAATATTGCTGCCGAAGTGATAATTAAAGATAATGTGAGTATGATTTCTTTCATGATCAATTGTTTTTATTTAAAACAAAATTATACGGATTTTATTTTAGAATGATTAAAGATTGATGAGTTAATGAATCCCCAAGAAAACGGTTAAAACCGTTTCAGAAGGTGGAGGAATTCGCATATTAACCCACGGATAAATCCGTGAACTGATATTTTGCCATAAACCAACACCCTAAAAATATCAGCCCACAGCTTTAGCTGTGGGTTATAAAATGCCAACACCTTCAACATAAACGGTTTTAACCGTTTTCAATATAATTTGTAAATTGCAATAAAAAATCCCCATGGCACATTCTCACATCAAAATTTGGGTGCATTCAATCCTGGGAACCAAAAACAATACATCCCTCATCAAAATTGATTTCGAAGAAAAAATTTACCAAATCATCCATCAAGAGATCAATAAAACCAAATGTGTTTTAAACATAATGAATGGCATTTCCAATCACGTCCATCTATTATTTTTATTACATCCCGATAAAAACATCCGGGAAGTCATGCACCAGATCAAAGGGGGAAGCTCCTATCAAATCAACCGTTCCGGAATAATGAAACAAAAGTTTCTTTGGCAAACCGGATTATCAGCCTATTCGGTTTCGGAATCCGGAATCAAGACATTGCGCAAATACATCCAAAACCAAAAGGAGCACCACAAAAAAATGACCTTCGAGGAGGAATACCAACGATTCATTGAATTGCATG
>CAZTAW010000071.1:0-14120 GCA_964611705.1 uncultured Bacteroidales bacterium | reverse complement strand
AAAATGCAAAAAAATAAGCGTTGTATATACTTTATTTTATGGAGAATTATTCTTCTGAGAAATGGATGTTTTCTTACATTGGAATCTGTGAATTATTGCATTCATTTTTAACAGATCATACATCTGCAAAAAATTTGTTTATAATCCTAAACTTCCAAAACCCGAAATATCTGGCATAATCCCTATCAGTTAATAGTTTTAATGAAAAAATAAAAAAACAATCCATATTAATAATTTCCATTTAAAAATCCATTAAAATCAATCATTTAGATATTAAGATACATATTTTTGTGTTAACCGCTTAACAAAAAATTAGACTTTTGCTTATATTTTTATTAAATTAGCTTAACAAATTAATAAATGCCAGATGATTAACAAAAGCTACCAGGATTGCCCCTGTATGAGTTGCATGGATAAATCCGTTCCGGTATCCGTGCTCAGCGAGACTGAATTGGAGGTTTTCTGTAATAACAGTGTTAGTATCTTCTTTCAGAAAGGAGAAAAAATTATTAAGCAAGGCACCTTTACAAGAACCATAACCTTTATTAAATCCGGAATTTTCAAGTTGCACATCAATGGGCCACTGAATCGCGATGAGATACTGAAGATCGGTAAAGGACCTACTTTTGTTGGAATACCTGATGTTTTTGTTTCCAGAATACACAATTACTCGGTTTCAGCATTAACAAATACCGATGCATGTTTTATTGATTTTCAAGGATTTATATATTTAATTGAAAAGAACGGGCAATTTGCTACCGAAATACTGAAAACCCTCAGTCATCACCTTTTGGATCATTTCAGCAGATGTGTTCATAAAACACAAAAGCAACTAACTGCCTTTCTGGCTGAAGCGCTTTTGTTTTTTACTGATACGATTTTTGAAAGTGAAGAATTTGAGATTCCTTTAACAAGATCTGAGTTCGGAGCTTATATAGGAACTACCAGGGAGACCGTTACAAAAATAATTCATGATTTTACAAAAGATAAGATCATTGAAGTGAATGGGAGAAACATCAGGATACTTAACAAGAATATTCTTCAAAAGATCAGTAATACAGGATAAGAAGAAAGAAAACAGGCCTTGTTCTATACTGAATCTTACAAAAAATGCAAAGCATTTTTCTGTTAGATGCAGTTATACCGATTGGAGCATAAGATCAATTATTGCAAACCTGTTCCGAATCGGTATATTTCCCAAACCTCATCATATTTTAATCAACACTTTACAAGGCCCGTTTTATAACCATGAAACTATTTCCTTGCATTTATACCTGCTATTGCCATTTCCGCCGCTTTGATCAGCACTGCTTTGGTCGGAGCTGCAGTTAACAATGGATGTGTACCTATCTGGTATGAAATTAACTCGTAAACCGTAACTCCCTTTTGAATTGCCAAACTGATAGTATTAATGATCTCACCGCTGGATTTGCTACCCCATACTTCTCCGCCTAAAATACTGCCATCCGATGGAGAAACATATAATGTAAGTGGCATAGTATCTTCAAAAGTACCCGGATGCCTGTCAACATCTGTGAATTTAGCTGAAATAAATTCTACATTGGCTTCCTTCGCATTATTTTCGTTCAGCCCGGCAGCAGCCATTGCCAGACCATTGATCTCAGTTGAAAATACGGCCAGCGTGCCTGTGAAGCATTTTTTAACTCTAATACCAAACAAATTATGACCCAGTACCCTGGCTTCCGCTGTTGCAGTAGAAGCCAGCATAATATTGTCAAGGGTTCCTGTTAAAAAGCCGATAGTTTGTGAACAATCGCCTACTGCACAAACATCTTTCATATTTGTACGCTCGTAATTATCAACGATAATTGCACCCATTCTGTTTAAATCCAATCCTGCTTCTTTGGCCAGGCTGGTATTGGGTTTATAGCCAATAGCCATGATCACTGCATCTGCATCCAGTGACTTGCCATTGCTTAATTCAACTTTTTCAACAGTTCTGTCTTTACCACTTACACTATTTACACGCGTGGAAGTGTAAACATCAACATTGGTTTTTCTTAGTTCTTCGGTTGCTATTTCACTTAGCTCAGAAGAAAAGGCTTTGATAAAACAATAGTCTTCCATCTCAACCAAAGATATTTTCTTATTGGGTTCAAGTGCAAGCTGTTCTGCCACTTCAGCGCCAATAAAACCACCACCAACAATAACGATGTTCCGCTTATCACCGAGATGCGCAACGAGCTGCTTTATGTAGTTATAGCTTTTCTTGATGTAAAAAACATTTTCGAAATCATAACCCGGTATAAACTTCGGAACCACAGGAAGAGAACCTGTTGCGAAAACAAGTTTCCGGTAGCGAAATTCCTTACCTGATTTTGTCCATACAAATCTCTTTTCAATATTGACGTTTTCAACTGCATCCGTAATAACATCACCACCGGCATCCATAAAGGGCTTGGGTCCCATTTTGTTTTTGTCAATATCACCCAGTCTATGAAAGATATAGGGTATGCCGCACGGTACCAATCCGTTTTCTTCTTCTTTGATCATCAGCATTGATTTATCAGGATTTCGTTTTTTGGCTGTGGTTCCTGTAATAATTCCGGCAGGGCCAGCTCCGACAATAATCACATCATATTCTTTCATGGTTTTCTTTTTTTTAATTTGGGTACAAAAATAACGAACATATGTTCATAAACAAGCTTTTGATGAAATTATTTTATTATCTAATAATCAATATATTAAGAGATGTAAATTAATAGATTGAAGCGCTGAAAATCATTAAAAAAAATAAACAATTAACCTGCCATTTCGAGTCTTCGTTTCCTGTATACTCGTTTGGATATCGCAATGCTGAGCTCATAAAGAGCCATGAGTGGAATAACCACCATAATCTGGCTGAATACATCAGGAGGAGTGATAATGGCAGAAATAATTAAAAGTATGACAATCATGTATTTACGGTTCTTCTTCATAAATTGAGGTGTAAGTATCCCGACTTTTGTGAGGAAATACACAAACACGGGCAATTCAAAAACCAGCCCAACACCAAAAGTCACAGAGACAACCGTGCTGATATATGAATTGAGCGATACCTGGTTTTTTACAAAATCACTCACCTGGTATGTACCCAAAAAGTTGATTGTTAACGGAACGATCAAAAAATAAGCGAAAAGTATTCCTGCAATAAACAAAAGTGAACATATTACAACAGCACCCGTGGTGTATTTCCTTTCATTCCGGTAAAGCGCAGGTTTGATAAATGTCCAGATTTCCCAGATAATATATGGGAAAGCAACAACAATTCCGGCAACAATACTTACATACATATGAACCAAAAATTGCCCTGACATCTTGATGTTTATAATATTTAAATCAAGATTATCAATACACAAACCTTTCACTGAAATTAACTCTGCAATTCTGCAAAGAAATCTGTTGGTAACAAATTGTGAATCTTTAGGGGCTAAAATAATATTGTCGAAAATGATATGACGGCTCAGAAATGCAACAACAGCAAGAACAACAATAGCAATGAGGCTACGCAAGATATGCCATCGCAACTCTTCAAGGTGTTCCCAGAAGGACATTTCCCTTTCGGGACCCGACTTTGTCTTTTTCTTTGTTGTTGTTTTCTCTGCCATTTTTATTTTGTTCAACTTACAAATATAATGAGTTTATTGAATCATAGCTTGCCCGCTGGTATTACAGATCATTTGTTCTCAGGTGTTTTAATTAAATTTAAAAATATACACCTTGTTTTTTGATTTTATACCTAATTATAATGCCTGCTTTTAATTCACTGATTACGGAGTATTTAAGTTAAGTTTCACATACACCGGCAAATGGTCACTATAGCCTCCGTAGTAATTTCTGCCTTTGGTCCTGTTGGGACGGGCTTCGCCATTTTCTGTTTTGAAAAGCAGCCAATCGGGCTTGAATACATATTGCTCATGCGGGCTGATGGTGATCTCATTTTCCTTATCAAGCAAAGCTCCTGATACAATGATCTGATCGAACATATCCCATGATTTCCAATACAATGATCCTTCTCCTTTGAGGAATTTTCTCCAGGCCAGATTGTATAACTCTCCGGATTTGATATTTCTTCTTGTTTTATCCGCATCAAGATTTGATTTAAGGCTTTTATCATTGGGGTTATCATTCATATCACCCATGATCAGAATATTAGCATTGGGGTCAATAGTCATTATTGAATCAACTACTTCCCGAAGTAATCCGGCTGTATATTTTCGGTGTTCATCCGTTTTCCATCTCCCTCCCCATCTCGAAGTCCAGTGGTTTACAAAAACATGCAGTGTATCATTATTCATTAATCCTTTTGCATAAAGTATATCCCTGGTTTTACTATCCTTATCAAAAGGGAATATCACCTGAATTGCCTTATATGACAGGGGGTTGAAGTAATTATCCCGGTAAAGCAAAACCACATCAATTCCACGATTATCCGGGCTATCCTTATGAATGATCTTATAATACCCTTTCATCATTTCTGTTGTAGAAATCAGGTTTTTGACAACACCCAGATTCTCCACCTCACATAATCCGATTAGCAAGGACATATTGATGGTATCAATGGAAGAAAGCACCCTGGCAATACCCTTCAGCTTTTTGTTATATCTGTGTGTATTCCAGTATATTTTGCTATCCGGTAAAAATTCCTCATCATCAACATTCGGATCGTTGATGGTATCAAAAAGATTCTCCACATTGTAAAAGGCGATGGTATATTTGCCGGGTTTGAGGTCTTGTTTCTTGGTTCCGCAACTAATAATTAAAAGTATAATAACGGAAGCAATAAAGATAAATGCTAATTTTCTTTTCATTTTAAAATCTATTTTTCTTCAACCTATCAATCAAGCGTCTTTCTTTTTTGGTTGGTCTTCCGGCGCCTCGATCACGGTATTCGTAGTTTAGCTCCCGCATCTTTTTTTGTTTATTGTATTCTTCTTCCGGGGTAAGTTCTTCCATATAATTTTCAACCAGCCTGGCCGAAACACGATTGTTTAATAGCTGAATTACTTTTATGGTTTTTGTGAATTGCTTTAAATCTACTTTGATTATATCACCTTCTTTTACCTCCCTTGCAGGCTTAACAATTTGTCCTTCAATGCTGACCTTACCCTTTTTGCAGGCTTCGGTTGCTTTGCTGCGGGTTTTATAAATGCGCACACTCCAGAGATATTTGTCTATTCTATTGCTGTTGTTGCTCATTTTTTTCTGAAATAAATTTGAATAGGGACACCCGTAAAATCAAAGTTTTCCCTGATCTTGTTCTCAAGAAATCGTTTATAATTTTCCGTAAGCTCGTGCGGGAAGTTGCAGAAAAATGCAAAAGAAGGATATCGGGTTGGTAACTGCGTTAAATATTTAATTCTGATATACCTATTTCTTGAACCCACAGCAGGCGGATTGTCTTTAATAATGGGTAACATAATATCGTTCAGTTTCGCAGTAGAAATTTTTCTCTTCCTGTTTTCGTATATCTTCATTGAAGTTTCGAGCGCTTTAAATATCCTTTGTTTTTTGATAACCGATGTAAAAATGATTGGTACATCATGAAAGGGTGAAATCCTCTGCCTGATATAGCTATCACTTTTTTTGAGCGTTCCGGTAGATTTTTCAATCAGATCCCATTTATTGACAAGTATAACTACCCCTTTTCTGTTTTTTTCTATCAGGTGAAGAATATTCATATCCTGTGATTCAAAACTAAGGGTAGCATCCACCATCAAAAAACAAACATCACTTTTCTCAATTGCCCGGACAGACCTCAAAACAGAGTAGAATTCAATATTTTCGGTGACTTTGCTTTTTTTTCGCAGCCCAGCGGTATCAACCAGAATAAATTCAAAACCGAATTGTTTGTAATGTGTTAACACAGAATCACGTGTAGTTCCGGCAACCGGAGTTACAATATTTCTATCCGCACCAACCAGCGCATTAATAAAAGACGATTTCCCGACATTAGGCCTTCCAACTACCGTAAATTTAGGCAATTCCGTATCATTTCCCGTTTCTTCGATTTTCAGTTCCTTAACCAGTTCGTCAAGCAGATCACCTGTTCCGCTTCCGTTAATGGCAGAAACAGGAAACACCTCCTCCATTCCAAGCTCGTAAAACTCCTGTGCATCGGCTATCAGTTTTGAGTTATCGGCTTTGTTGGCAACCAAAAAGGTTTTCTTTTTTGTTCTTCTGAGCAAATCCGCTACTTCTTTGTCCATCCCTGTAACACCATCTTTGCTATCAACAACAAAAAGAATGACATCGGATTCATCAATTGCAATTTCAACCTGCCGCCTGATTTCCTTTTCAAAAACATCATCCGAACCTAATACATAGCCACCTGTGTCAATCACTGAAAAATCAATCCCATTCCAGTAGGATTTGCCATAATGACGGTCGCGTGTAACCCCGCTTGTTTGTTCTACAATGGCCTGCCGACTCTCTGTCAATCTGTTAAATAAAGTGGATTTCCCAACATTTGGTCTTCCTACTATTGATACGATATTGCTCATTTTAATAAAGATACAGAATTTAAAACTTATAACCGAATCTTTTTAATTTACCGGGATCATCTCTCCAATCCTTACTCACTTTTACAGTAATGTCGAGAAAGACTTTTTTACCAATAAAATCCTCAATTTCTTTTCTTGATTCCGTGCCCAGTTTTTTGATCGCCGCTCCCCGGTATCCTAAAATTATTTTCTTTTGAGACTCCCGGGCAACAAATACAAATACCTTTATTTTAGTAATTTCCGGTTGCTCTTTAAATTCATCAATAACTACTTCAACCGAATAGGGCACTTCTTTATGAAACAAAAGCAAAATTTTAGATCTTATTATTTCTGCGATAAAAAAACGTAAAGGTTTATCGGTTAATTCATCTTTATTGTAAAAAGGATCATTGATGGGAAGTTTCTCTATAATGTTCTTTTTTAGCAATTCAATGTTAAAGCCGGTTTTGGCAGCTAAGGGAATAATGAACGCATCAGGAAAATCTGTTTTACACTGCTTATAGTAATTCTCAACAGATTCCTGATCAGATTGGTCTATTTTATTGATAGCAATAATTAAAGGTACGTCTATTTCCTTTAACTTTTCAAAGACAGCAAGGTCATTGAATGGAGCTCCTGTTTCGGTTAGTAAAATGATAATATCGGCATCTTCTATGGCCTCATCCACCTCTTTCATCATTGATTCATGTAGTTTATAATGAGGTTTTAAAGCGCCGGGAGTATCAGATAAAACGATCTGAAAATCCTCGCCACTGATCATACCCAGCATTCTATGCCGGGTAGTCTGTGCTTTTGGTGTTATAGCTGCTAGTTTTTCCCCAACCAAAACATTCATAAGTGTTGACTTACCGACATTTGGTTTACCAATAATATTAACAAACCCTGCTCTGTGATTTCCCATTAATTCTCCATTATTAATTTGGATAACAAAGAAACAAAATATATCTTTGCACACCTGTTTCAAAAAGCTGGTATTTTGGCTTTTTAAATAGAAAATCAAGTTCATAAAAAGGTGTTAAAAAATATATTGCGGGGTGGAGCAGTGGTAGCTCGTTGGGCTCATAACCCAAAGGTCGGTGGTTCGAATCCGCCCCCCGCTACTATTAACCTCCTGCCGGAGGTTTTTTTCCAACCAATATAAAATCATCTTTTTACTGTTTATGAGCATAAGCTCAACTATTGCAAACCTGTTCCGTATCGGTATAAGCTGGAGTAAACCGAGACTGATGTGGCAGGAAAAATATCTTTGTTTAAAAATCCAGGGTCATAAAAAAAACCTTACGACCAGGTGGCCGTAAGGTTTTCGCCTTTCAGGAAGGAAGCCAAAAACCGAAATTCTCCCGAATTCCAGCTACTTATTCAATTATAGAAGGAGCGGAGTGTAAGCACAAACCCATTATAGAAAAAAAGATTCTTTATTTATGATACTGTATAAACGCAAATTTCTTTTATCCACCGGCTCAAAGAAAAACACTTTCGATCCGTTCACATACACCCTGTAATCCACATTTTCTATGTTGTTCTTTTTCAGGCCGTGCTCTTTTATTTCGCACTCGGTGTAAACACTATCAATCTTCATAAGCAATTTTTTCAAAGAACTTATTTTAATTTCAACTTGTATCCATCTTTTTCACAAATCGGGCAATATGAATTCTTCACAATTGAAATGTACCCGCATCTTTCGCATTTATAGTATTTGTAATACTTTGTTTGCTTGTTGTTCTGATTTATTTTCAATCCTAGTTTCATTTTAATGTTTGTGTTTTGTATTATTAAGTTTGCAATATTTGTGCCATGTTTATAATTATCTGTTATACAGCCTTCTGTAAAAAAATATTTTCGTTTTAAAATAATTGATTTCGAAAGTTTTTATGAGAAAATGTTTAACATTGTTTTTTCCGGTTACTCCAAAAGCCACATATAGCTTTTATCTCTGAGGCAACTCCACAAACTACGTAATGGTATAATTATTACGAAAACGGATATTCTATCCATTCCCTTTCACGTTCGGATTCTCATTAGAATAATTTTTCTGTGACTCATTTGGTATTTTTCCCTTAGACATCCTTTGGTTGAGATGGTCTATTCTTTGTAATTTAGCAACCTTAATAAAACGCTTTGGATTTAAATCAATTGTTCGAAAAATATAAAAATGATCCCCAGACATTATCATTGCTGGAGGCGGTCAGAGATACATCAAAAACACGCATCGGGCTTAAAGGTCTTATAGGTTCTTCCATCGCAATGGTTGCCGGTTGTGTTTTTGATATTACGCGAGGTATATATTTATTTATTCTGCCCGAGAAAGAAACTGCTGCATATTTTCTAAACGACCTGGAAAGAATCTTTGGAGAAAGAACAGAAGATTATGCCAGGAAAAAAGTACTGTTCTTCCCTACATCATACAAAAGACCATATGAAATCGAAAAAATTGACAATACAAATGTTTTGTTGCGAACAGAAGTGCTGAACAGGATCAGCGGCGGTGCCAGAAAACTTGCTATTGTTACATATCCTGAGGCGCTTAGTGAAAAAGTGATTACCAAACAGTATCTTAGCCGGAATACCCTGAAGCTGAAATCAGGGGAGAAAGTAAACATGGATTTTACCATTGACCTGCTGACCGAATATGAGTTTGAACGGGCCGATTTTGTTGTGGAACCGGGTCAGTTTTCGGTTAGAGGGGGTATCATTGATATTTTTCCTTTTTCGAATGACAGCCCTTTCAGGATTGAATATTTTGGTGATGAGGTGGATTCTATCAGGACTTTTGATACACAAAGTCAGCTCTCGAAATACAAAGTTGACAGAATTACAATTATCCCCAACGTGCAGAACCGTGCAATTCAGGAGAAAAGAGAATCGTTTTTAAATTATATACCGCAAAGTACGAAAATATGGATAGACGATCCTGATTTCGCTGTTGACAGAATCATCGAAGAATTTGAAAAAGCAAAAACAGCCTATGATAATTTAAAAGCTGAATTAACGTATTTGCCTCCCGACGAGTTGTTTAATGATCACAGAACATTTTACAAGGACCTGATTCAGCATTCACTTATTGAATTTGGCAAACAATTTCATTTTAAAGATATTGAAACAATTTATTTCGATACAAACCCGCAGCCGTCATTCAATAAAAATTTTGAATTGCTCATTCAAAATCTGAAAGAAAACACAAATAAAGGATACAAAAATATTTTTCTGTCCGAAAATCCTTCCCAAATAAAACGTTTGTATGCTATCATTGAAGACATCGAAAAAACAACAGATATTAAAGAAAGGATTGATTTTACACCTGTCAATCTTTCACTGCACGAGGGATTTATTGATAATTTGACGAAACTGGCATGTTATACCGATCATCAGATATTTGAAAGATATCAGCGATTTTACCTTCGAGACTCCTTCAAAGCCAAAGAGGCACTGACAATCAAGGAATTGTATGACCTTAAACCCGGTGATTATGTTACCCATATTGATCACGGTGTTGGACGGTTTGAGGGTCTTGAAAAAATTGATGTAAACGGCAAAGAACAAGAAGCCATAAGGTTGATCTATAAAAACAATGACCTTTTATACATCAGCATTCATTCTTTACACAGAATTGCAAAATATATTGGCAAAGATGGCACTGTTCCGCAATTAAACAAGCTGGGATCAAATGCCTGGAGCCGCTTAAAAAGCCGCACAAAAAAGAAGGTTAAGGATATTGCTAAAGATCTAATCAAATTATATGCAGAAAGAAAATCATCCGAGGGAAAGCAGTTTCCGCCCGATACCTATTTACAACATGAGCTGGAGGCTTCTTTTATTTATGAGGATACACCCGATCAGCTAAAAGCAACCAAAGATGTGAAAAATGACCTTGAAAAAGAATATCCAATGGACCGGCTGATATGCGGTGACGTGGGATTTGGAAAAACCGAAATTGCTATCCGCGCTGCCTTTAAAGTTGTGGCTGAAAGCAAACAGGTTGCTGTACTTGTTCCTACAACCATATTGGCTTTGCAGCATTATAAAACCTTTTCGGACAGATTATCCGATTTCCCGGTTCAGGTTGATTATATTAACCGTTTTAAAAGCACAAAAAAACAAAAAGAAACACTCTCGGATCTTCGTAACGGGAAAATTAATATATTGATTGGAACACACCGTTTATTAAGTAAAGATATACAGTTTAAAGACTTGGGTCTTCTGATCATTGATGAAGAACAAAGATTTGGGGTTTCTGCAAAAGAAAAGCTTAAACAGCTTAAGGTAAATGTTGATACGCTCACCTTAACGGCAACTCCTATTCCAAGAACCTTACAGTTTTCATTAATGGGAGCGAGGGATCTTTCCATTATCAATACGCCGCCTCCAAATCGTTATCCCGTGCAAACAGAAGTTCGCTCTTTTAGCGAGGAAGTTATTCGCGATGGCATCATGTATGAAGTTTCCAGGGAAGGACAGGTTTATTTTGTGCATAACCGGATTCAGAATATTTTGGATGTAAAGGGCATGGTTGAGCGCTTTTGTCCTGATGTAAAAATTGCAGTAGCTCACGGACAGATGGAGGGTGCGAAGCTTGAGCGCATTATGCTTGATTTTATTGAAGGAGCTTATGATGTACTGATTTCAACAACCATTATTGAATCAGGACTGGACATTCCCAACGTGAATACAATTTTTATTAATGATGCGCAGAATTACGGTTTAAGTGACCTGCACCAGTTACGTGGAAGGGTGGGGCGTTCCAATAAGAAAGCATTTTGTTATTTGCTTTCACCTCCATTATCAGCTTTGACCAGTGATGCAAGAAAACGCCTCAGGGCCATTGAGGAATTTGCTGAACTGGGAAGCGGTTTTAATATTGCCATGCGTGACCTTGACATACGGGGAGCGGGTAATATTTTAGGAGCCGAACAAAGCGGTTTTATTTCCGAAATTGGGTTTGAAATGTACCAGAAGATTCTTGATGAAGCCGTTATGGAATTGAAAGAGGAAGAGTTTAAAGATGTTTTCAAATCGGATAAACCTGATCAATATGTTAAAGATTGTGTTATCGAAACCGATCTGAGCATTATGATCCCCGATGATTATATTACAAATATCGCCGAAAGACTTAGCTTATACAAAGAGCTTGATAATGTCGAAAATGAAGATGAATTAATGAAATTCCAGGAAAAGCTCATAGATCGTTTTGGCCCTGTTCCACCACAAACCAGTGAATTGATCAATACAATCCGCCTCAGGTGGAAAGCCCGAAGAATTGGTTTTGAAAAGTTGGTTATGAAAAACCAACGACTCAGGGGATATTTTACAAGCAATCAGGATTCGCCCTATTATCAGTCAAAAATATTTACAGGTGTGCTAAAGTATGTTCAGCAAAACCCTTCCCGTTGCCGGATGAAAGAGGCAAGAAACAAACTCACATTATCTTTTCCCTATGTTAAAACAGTAAATGATGCTTTGATTGTTTTGGATGAGGTGATTGAAACAACAAAGTATTAGTCTGTATTTTTCTTTAAAAGATCATATCCTAATTTTGCAAGATCCGATATTGTGTTGTTCTCTAAAAAGTCAGAGAGTTCAATTTTAATTTTAAATTGATTACTAACTTCTCTTTCGAGTTCTACCATTGCAATAGAATCAAGTCCATATGACATGATCGGATTTTGGGGATCAATGTCTTCGGGATTCAGGTTAAGCTTATTGCTTACCCAGTTAATAAGCCATTTCCGGATTGTTGTTTTGGTGATTCCGGTGGTCGTGGCTATTTGCTTTTTTATTTCAACGCTTTCGTATTCTTTCTGCGCAATTACTTTAAGATTGTCAGCAACAAATGTTTCTTTGCAGGCATATCGTTTTGTTTTTCCACTGGTTGTTCTTGGCAGTGATCCCGGGCTAATCAGTACAATTATTCTTGCCTGTATTTGATATTCCTCAGCTATTTTTGATTGTATTGACCTGAATACATCTTCTTTGTTTAAATCCCTGAGTGCAGTTCTTTGTACCTCATTGATAATAACCAAACCTTCTGATCCGTCCATATCAATAGAGAATGCTGCTGAGGCATTTATTCTCAGGGCTTCGTGTGCATTTTCAGCAGTATGTTCAATTTCCTGGGGGTAATAGTTTATCCCCCGGATGATGATCATATCTTTGATTCTTCCACTGACATATAAATGATTTTTATGCAAAAAACCCAGATCACCTGTTCTAAGGAATGGCCCTTTATTCTCCTTGGTAAAAGCTTTAAAAATGAGATTTGTTTCATTTTGGTCATTCCAATATCCTCTTGCAACAGAAGATCCTGAAATCCATATTTCACCGATTTCACGTTCATCCAAAGGCTGTTTTGTATCAGGATCAACGATAATTACATCCGTATCAAGCCAGGGGTAACCGCAACTTACATATTTCAGGGAATGATCTGTTTTTGTTTCAGGAACTATTTTCTTTGATTTTTCCAAATCTTTTTTATTGACTTTGATCCAGGTTGGAGATTCAAATCTGTTTATTCCTGTTACCATTAAAGTTGATTCAGCCAATCCGTAACATGGCAGAAAATTCTCAGGTTTGAATCCGCATATTTTAAATGAATTTTTGAAATTTTCGAGTGACTCGACCCTGATCTGTTCTGATCCGCAAAAGAATACTTTAATGGAGGATAAATTAATTTCTTTCTTTTGTTCTTCGGTTATATTTTTTACACAATAATCGAGTGCGAAATTTGGTCCACCTACCGTTGTTCCTTTATAATTGGTAATAACTTTTAACCAAATATACGGGCTTCTCAAAAATGTTGTTGGATTGATTATGTAATTACTCCCTCCAACATAAAGTGGTTGAATCAGTGTGCCGATCAATCCCATATCATGATAAGGAGGTAACCATCCCACAGAAACAAGGTTTTCATCATGACCAAATGATTGCTTTACAATTTCAGAATTATTTATCAAATTGGCGTGAGAAACCATCACACCTTTGGGTTTCCCCGTTGATCCGGAAGTATATTGCAAAAAGGCAATATCGTCCGGTAATATTTGAGGATCAACCCATTTCTCTGATTGTGAGTTTGAAGTGAGGTCTATTGCTATTCCGGATAACTTTTGTAAATTATCAAAATGTTTAAAATATTTTCTTATCAATTCTTCTGTTATATCATTAACCAGCATGCATTTCGGTTGTGCATCTTCAAGTATTGACCAGAATCGCTCATTTGCTTTATTTCTTTTTGGTGGATAAAGCGGCACCGCAATTACCCCTGCAAAGAGACAGGAAAGAAATCCTGTAATAAAATCCAATCCCGGAGGAAGTATCAAAAGGCATCTGTCGCCTTTTTTTGCTATTTGTTGAAGTTTAACTGCGTTATGCCTGAGCAGTTTTAACAAATCATGATAGGTTAGCTTCTCAATAACTTCACCATTATCATCCAATTGATAATATAGTTTTTTTTGCTTAAAACGAACTGATTGCCTGATTACATGATTAACAAAATTTACTTGTAACACATTCATAGCAAAGGGTTTTAGTGATGTAACAGTTTCTTTAGCACATATAAGTGATGCTAAATTTATCAGGATAATTCGGGAGTTGGCGGAATTAACAATGTGGAATGGCCAAAATGAT
>CAZTAW010000070.1:0-14251 GCA_964611705.1 uncultured Bacteroidales bacterium | reverse complement strand
GTTCTCAAACAAGTTATTGATTTTAGCAATTGAATCCAACTCGGCAATACATGGCCTGCATCGCAAATTCCAGAAATTCAGGTAAACGATCTTGCCTTTGAAACCGTCAAGTGAAACATTTTTTCCGCATTGATCGGGCAGCGTAAACGGAGGTGCTGATGTGCCGGGATTTAATTTGGTAAGCTTCTTCACTAAATTGGCAGCAATGTTTCTGTTTTCCTTATAGAGCATAACTTGTTCGGCCGCTTTTAGAATATTTATGATCTTGTTTCGGTCAATGTCCCGGTAATTATAGAGCTCATTGATGGTATTCAGTAAAACCATTTCAATGACCCTGTTGTTTTTGCGGAGCGTTGTGTCTTTGCTGGCCATTTCATAAATATCAAGATAATTTCCTTTTTCTTTTATTGATTTTACCAAATCCGATATATCAACTGACTTTGAAAAAGAAAACAGGTAATCATCAAACACCTGATGGAAAAATGCCATGTATTCGATGTTGTTATACAAAACAGGTTGATTGATAATGTATTCATTGATAACGGTTTCTAGTGATTTTTTTCTGGAAAAATGTTCAATGGAAGCAAATTTGTATTTCACGTAATTACTGAAATACGAATTCATTTTGCCGAATCTCTGTTTAACAAACTTTTGCAATGTGTCTATCAGGTAGTGTTTTCGTGATTTATAAATCCTGTTGAAATTCTTAATAATGAAATTGTTGTACATTTGGTTAAAGTACCGGATTCGTTTGTTAAGGCTGTCAGGAGTGATAAAGTTCAGCTTAAGATTGACCTGTTGGCTGTATGCCAATGGCTGGTTATTGGTGTCAATTATAAGTTGCAGATTGTAGTTGTTGCCGGATTGCAAATAGAGTTCCCCCTGGTTGAGACCATTTCTGATAAAAGCAAAGATAGTTTCGTTAATGTCAAATTGTAAGTTAAAATTTCTGTTGGAATCTATTGTTGTGTTTGCAATAACTTCCGGTTCAAACGAGATCATATCCGCATATTTCACAATTTCAATCCCCCCGGCATGACTCTTATTGATCTCTCCATGCATATTAATTTTCTGAGAAAAAACAAAAACCGGAATAAAAAGAAATAGTAAAATAAATAATGATTTATTCATGAATACAAAAAATTATACAAAAATAACGTCGTGCTGCATTTTATATTGAGTCAGAGTGTTATGCCCTCCGGAATGAATTTTGAAACATCCCCGCCATGCCTGTAAACATCGCGAGCAATGGATGAGTTGATAGGCGTAAGCTCGGGAGTGGTTAAAAGGAAAACAGTTTCAATTTCAGGAAATAGTTTTTTGTTGGTCTGCCCAATGCTTCTCTCAAATTCAAAATCAGCGGAGGTACGCAAACCGCGTAATAAATATTTGGCGTTGAGTTTTTTACAGAGATCAACAGTCAAACCTTTGTATTTGATGATCTTAACCGTGGGTTCGTTTTCAAAAACCTTTTCCAGCCAGGCCAAACGTTTTTCAATGGGAAACATGATCTTTTTCTCAGGATTCTCGCCAATGGCAATGATGATTTCATCAAAAAGAGGAACAGCCCTTTTTACAATAGATTCATGACCTTTGGTAATGGGATCGAAGGAACCTGGAAAAACAGCAACTTTTTTCATGACCTGAATTTTAAACAAAAATATAAATAAATCCATTACTTTTGCCCATATGAAATTCAATGAACAAATTGCAAAACAGGTAGCCGAATATCTTTTACAAATACAGGCAGTTAAGTTGAATCCAACCGAGCCTTTTACCTGGTCATCAGGAATAAGATCACCCATTTACTGTGATAACCGGGTAACATTATCTTATCCTGAGATAAGGAATTATTTGAAAGAACAGTTTTGTGAAGTCGTTGAAAAGAAATTCCACAGCGCAGAAGTGGTTGCCGGTGTGGCAACTGGCGGAATCGCACAAGGCGCTTTGGTTGCCCAGGAATTCAATCTGCCTTTTGTGTATATACGGTCTTCCCGGAAATCTCACGGACTGGAAAACAAGATTGAAGGGAAGGTAGAAAAAGGACAAAAAGTTGTGATATTAGAAGACCTGGTTTCAACGGGAAAAAGCAGCCTCAATGCTGCACACGCTTTACGAAATGCGGAATGTGAAGTTGTGGGTATGGCAGCGATATTCACTTACGGATTAGATATTGCCCTTGATAATTTCCGGAAGGCCGATGTAAAACTTTTTACCCTTTCGGATTACAATACCCTCATAGAAAAAGCTTTAGAAACAAATTATATTAACAAACAAAATATGGACTCCCTGATAGAATGGCGCAAAGACCCAAAGCAGTGGGGAGCAAAATTCAATTGATATGGCAAATTTTACAAGCGAAGTAAAAGTAATCAACAAACCCGCCCATAAGATTTATGATTTTCTGAGCAATTTTAAAAACTTTGAACATCTGATGCCTGAGCAGGTTACCAACTGGGAAGCAACTGAAACTACCTGTTCATTTACCGTGCAAGGCATGGCGGATGTGGGAATGAAGATCAAGGAAAAAGACCTGAATACCAGGGTGCATATTGTTTCTGATGGCAAGCTTCCATTTGATTTCGAACTTACATGCCATATTGAAGCGATTGATGAAAATACTTCAAAGGCGCATATCGAGATCAATGCCGACCTGAATCCTATGATGCTGATGATGGTGAAGCGCCCCTTAAAAAATCTTGTGAATCTGATGGCTGAAAGGTTGAAACATCATCATGAGAATGAGGGGGGAGATAAAGAAGGGAAAGAAGAGTAAAAAAGAATAGTTACTACCATTCAAACACTTCTTATGATTCTTTTTTCACCGAACTGGTTACTCGTATTCTCCGTCAGGCGAAAAGAATAGCCGATCATGTAGTATTTATGTATATGGGGGAAATCATTGAGCAGGGACCAGCTAAAGAAGTTTTTGAGAATCCACAGAAATCCAAAACAAAATTGTATCTTAAAAGACAATTTTATTAGTCATAAAAAAATATGATGATGAGAAATTTAAGAAGATTATTTATGCTGATCTTTTTTGCTTTGTTATTTATACAAACGAGAGCACAATTAACTGTTAAAGCGGAAATGAAATCCCGGCTCGAAATGAGGAATGGTTATAAAGCTTTAAAAAAAAGCGGGGATGATCCTGCATTTCTTGTCAGCCAGCGAAGCCGTGTTTCATTGTTATATTCCAAAAGCTTTTTCAGTATAGGCTTTTCTATGCAGGATGTAAGAGTATGGGGGAATGAAACCTTGTTTTCCCCAACAGGGGTTTTTGGCGATAATGCAAGCCTGGATGTAAACGAGGCTTGGGTCAATTTGCAGATATTTCAAAATGTATCTGTTAAAATAGGAAGGCAGTATTTGGGTTACGATGACAAACGCCTTTTGTCTGAACGCAACTGGAATCAGCATTCGGTGGCTTATGATGCAATGGTTTTAAAATATTATAAGAACGGCTTTAAGGCAGACCTGGCATTTTCATACAATAATCAAAAAGAAATCCTGTTTGTTGAACCATTTACAGATCAGAAAATTAAAACGCTGAACTTTTTACATATAGAAAAACAATTTTCTGAAAAGTTGAAAATTTCCCCGATGATCATGACAGTTGGTTACAACCGTTCCGATACATCCAAAGTTGTTTATTTAAGAGGCACCTACGGCCTTTTTGTAGAATTTAAATGTAAAGGATTTTCATCTGAGTATTCAGCTTATTATCAAAACGGGAAAAATAAGAAGGGGCAGGATGTAAGCGCAAATCTTTTGTCAGTCAGGATGGATTATGATATTTGGAAATTCAGGTTGGGAGTAGGCTTTACGCAAATATCGGGGAATAATCCCGAAAGTGAAAGCGATAACCTTTTTGACATTTTTTATGGCACAAGACATCGTTACTTTGGATTAATGGATTATTTCAGCAATATTCCAAAAAGTACACAAAACGGGGGATTACGTGATTTGTTTTTCTCAGTAAACTTTGAGCCCGTCCCAAAACTAAAGTTTAATGCTGATTACCATCTTTTTTCTCTTGACAAAAAGGTTTTCATACAGAAATCGGAACTTTCAGGGGTGCTGGGCAACGAACTGGATATGTATTTTTCAAAGGATTTCGTATCTGATGTTAATTTAAGCGGGGGATTTTCATTCATGTTTCCTGGTGAAAACCTTGAAACATTGCAGGGTATTGAACAAGATGGGAGTAAGTTTTCGAACTGGGCCTGGCTGATGCTTACTGTTAAGCCGACTTTATTGTCGGGCAAATGACAGACAATTAATTTTATTTCAGGTTAATCAAACTGCTCCGCGGTTTTTTCTTTATATTTATTTCTCAATTGATGAAGCTATGTTTATCACATGAGAAAGGTTATATCAACAATTATGGTTTTTTTCCTGGTATGGATTTGCCAGGGTTCCAATCAACCCGATAGTTCCGGTATCCCGGTAAGCATTGGCATTAAAGCGCATTATGGTTTTGTGATCATTCATTCCAGGCACCTGAGGCCGGTAAGTGATTCTTACCCTTTTGGCATCGAGGCAAACATTATGTGGCATTACAACAGGGAAAAATCATATAACAAATGTTTATGTTTTCCGAAAATGGGTTTGTCGCTGAGCTACTGGAATTTTGATAACCCTGAAGTATTGGGGCATGGATTGAACCTCCTTTTCATGGTTGAACCTTTTTTCGGGATGAACAAAAAAGTGAGTTTTTCTTTCCGGGCGGGATTGGGTGTTTCGTATGGCTCAAAACCTTACCACAAAGAAAGAAATCCTGATAACATGTCGTACAGCACCAATATAAGTTTTCCGCTGGCAGTAGCTGCAACTTTAAATTACAAAATCAATTCCAGATGGCTGATGAACCTTTCAGCCAATTACAACCATATTTCCAATGGCGGAATGAAAGAACCCAATAAAGGAATCAATTATCCCACAATAAGTGTAGGAATAGATTATTATTTAAGGCAAGGCAACTTTACACCTTATAAAGCTAAGGATTGGAAACAAAAAGTAAAAAAACAAAACCTGTATTCCATTGAACTTTTTGTAACAAGCCAGCGTTACGACACACTTGGCGTGGATAAGAAATACCCGATCCTGGGAATGACTATCAGGTTCAGCCGGCAGGTTTCAAGGATCAATGCAATAAGTATTGGGGTGGAAGCGCACAACGACTGGCGCTATAAAAAAAAGATGAAAAGGGAAGAGAAAAACACCGATCACCGTTTGGCAGGGCTTATGGCAGGCAATGACTTTATTCTCGGGAAATTTGTGTTTTATCAGCAGTTTGGTGTATATGTATATAATCCTTATAAAAAGGAAAAGTTTTACCAGCGATATGGACTATTATTCAGGTTTAATACTTTTATTGTTGCCGGTATCGGGCTCAAGGCACATGGCCATGTTGCCGATTTTCTGGATGTGAGGATCGGTGTGGTTTTATAAATGTGAGATTTGCGCATAAGCCAGGACAGATTTGATCTCTTTCAGCTTCTTTTTGAAATAATCATATATTTCAAACTGCGAGCGATGTTTTTGGGGGTCTTCGGTCTTTCGGTATTGATTAAGGTTATCAGGTCCAAGCAGCCTGGCTTTGCAGTTATCCCTGAGCTGGATCCGGAGCATATCCATCAATTCCTGTTGGATATTTTTATCCAGAATAGGACAGACAATTTCGACACGGTGGTCGAAATTACGCTGCATCCAGTCTGCAGAAGCTATGTAGTATTTGTTATCGCCATCATTATTAAATACATAAACCCTTGAATGCTCAAGGAATTTGTCAACAATACTAATTGCGTCTATTTTTTCGCTCATACCCGGAACACCGGGAAATATCACACATATTCCCCTCACAATCAGCTTGATATTTACACCGGCCTGACTGGCCATGTATAGTTTCCTGGCAATTTTTTTATCAACCAGGCTGTTCATTTTGAGAATCGCCCATGCTTCCTTTCCCTCTTTTGCAGCGCTAATTTCGTTATCGAGCATCTTTATAAAGAAATCGCGGATAAAATAGGGGGCAACGATTAACTTACTGAATTTGGGTTGAACAATTTTTGCTTCAATCAGATCAAATATTTTATACAGGTCGGCACATATTTCAGGATTGGAAGTTAACAGGCTGTCATCAGCATATACTTTTGCCGTTGATTCGTTAAAGTTACCTGTTGCAACATTAGCATAAAAGTGATTAATCCCATCTTCCCTCCTTCTTATCAGGATCATTTTCGAATGTACCTTAAAACCAGGAATGGTTTGCAGGATTTTTACTCCTTCTTCCTGCAATCGTTCTGTCCAGTAAATATTGGCTTCTTCATCAAAGCGGGCCTGAATCTCCATAAACACTGTTACATATTTTCCGTTTCTGGCAGCATTGATCAAAGCATCCATTGCCTGTGAGCGCTTGGCTGCCCTGTAAAATGTCATTTTTATTGAGCGTACCTGGGGATCAATGGAAGCTTCTCGCAAAAAATCTATTAAATGCTGGAAAGACTGATAAGGATAATGCAGCATGATATCCTTTTCCTTTAGCAAGCCAAAAAAACTTGTATTTCCTTTTAGTTCAGCATGTGACAAAGGTGGAGAAGGATCATAAACCAGGTCTTTGGAACCAATTCTGGGAAATCCCATAAAATCTTTTGAATTATGATAACGTCCTCCCGCCCGGAGCGTATCATTCTTTGAAATATTAAATCTTTTGATGAGCTTTTTTAATAGTTTCTGTGAAATGGAACGGTCATAAACAAACCTGACAGGCTCGCCCCTTTTGCGCTGCTTAACGCTCTCTGTCATCAGCTCTACAAAGCTTTTTGATACATCATTATCAATATCCAGTTCGGAGTCGCGTGTAAATTTAATCGTGTATGCCTCAAATTTATCATATCCGTATACAGCAAAAATATCACTCAAACAATACCGTATTACATCATCAAGCAGGATGATAAATTTTTCATTTCCTTCATCAGGCAATTGCAGAAACCGGGATACGGAATCCGTGGGTAATTGTATAAGTGCATAATTTTTGTTATCTTCATCATTTAAGGAATACATATCAATGGCCAGATAAATGGAAGCATCCTGCACCGAAGAAATATCCCTGATATTATCAAGCATCAAAGGAAATAAATGAGGTCTGATTTCTTCGTTGTAATAATTTGTAACAAACTCACCCTGTATTTTATTGAGCTGTTTTTCGTTAATGATATGAATATGATGCTCTGATAATTCTTTTTTCAGCATTTCATAGGTATGGGTAAATTTTTCTTCCTGTATACCAACAATAGCCTGAATCTGATTAAGAATATCCTCATATTTCTTAGCCGGCAGTTGTTGCTTTTTGTAGAGTTTAAGCATACGGTTTATCGTTGCGACCCGCACCCTGAAAAACTCATCCCGGTTATTGGAGTATATACCGAGAAATTTAATCCTTTCAATAAGTGGGTTCCTCTCGTCCATTGATTCCTGCAGAACCCTTTCATTAAAATACAACCAGCTTATTTCCCGGTTTACAAAATCGGAAGAATCTATTGCCATAAAGTAAGTTTTTTGAGATTGTGTCTGATAACAAATTTATGTTTTTTTCCCTGATTTGAGCATTTTGGGAACAACAATGAATTTTGTCCGGCACCTGGCATTAAATATTTTGTCCCAGTAATTGGTGTCAAATTCAATACAAACAATACCGGTAGTAGGGAGCCAGTCAATTTTTTCTTTTAAAAAGAAATTTGAGAAATTTGTGAATGCCGGATTGTGCCCTACGATCATCACAGACTTGTATTGCTCGCTCAAATCAAAAAACTGGTCTTTGAGTTTTTCGGCATCGGCATGATATACCTGGGAATCAATTTTGATCTGGTCAATGGGATATTTCATTGCCCTGGCCAGAAACTTCGCTGTTTCATGGGCTCTTACAGCAGAGCTCGATATAATATAATCCACACGGATTTCCTTATCGAGAATATAATCAATGACCTTTTTTGTTCTTTTTTTTCCTTTTTCAAGCAAGGGACGATCATGATCGGGCAAATCGGGATGATCCCATGACGACTTGGAATGACGCACAATATAAAGTGTCTTCATATTTTAATGATGTTCAATTACTTAAACAACTTATCATTCAATCTGTTTTGAACAATTGGCTAAGGTACATCTTTTTATAAGAACCAGTTTATTTTAAGGTTAAGGGAAGTTTAAGTTTTTGTTAGGGGGATGAAACAAACCAATGAGGTTTATATTACAAATATAAGCCATCAAATGTAAAAAAATCATTCTCTTAGCCTGCATGATTCACAAAATAGCTTAATGTACTAAAATAATGCAGGTTAACCCCGACTTAGAATCCCGATATTTTCTATCGGGATATCTTTTCTTTGTCGTCAGGATCATTCGGCGTTTCACCTTTTAGGTTTATGAATTATCCGGTTGGATATTAAACAATAATGTATTTTATGTAAATTTGTAATCCATAAACTTTTGGATTAATTCATGTATTATGAAAGCTAATCTGATATTCATTTCATTTCTTGTATTAATCAGTATTCATCTGTTTTCTAATGAATCTTTTCAGTTATCTATAGATACATTAGAACCAAAACTTAAAACAACTCAGGGTGAAGAAAGAATTATAATACTGAATAGCTTAATACTCAATTACTCTATTATAGATTCAACTAAAGCATTTGAATATTTTAAAGAAGCTGTTTTGCTGGAAGAAAAAGCAGGCTTGAAAGAAAAAGGAAAATATACGCATAGGAATTTTATTACCAGACTGGAAGATAATCAGTTATACCAAACTGCCCTGTACCGTATGTATAAGGCCATAGATTTTTGCAGAAAGGAAGGTTTGTTAATTGCTACTGGTCATGTTTACAGCAATTTGGGGCAATTAATGGTGCGACAAAACAAATATAGCAAGGCTAAGAAATACCAGGATACAGCAATTTCCATTTTTGAAAAGCACGACTTTCCATACGGTTTGGGCTTATGCAATGAACGCATGGGATATATTTTTATGGTTGAAAATGAATATCATAAGGCCTTAAAACATTTTTACAAAGCCCTTAAAATTAATCAATCCTTGGGTTTTGAATACGAAGAGGCCATATCTTTATACCACATTGGTCTCACAAAACTTAATCTGGGGAATTATTCTGAAGCAATAGATTACATTTTAAAGTCCCTGGAATACTGGGAAAGATCTAATAACCCGGCTAATACATGGAACTGTAACGAATTGATTGGAAATATTTATATAAAAACCGGTCAATACGATAATGCATTGAAATACCACAGAATAGCCTTGAACATCAGAATGCAAAAGATACTTGACAACATTGATAAGGGTATGAAAAACTGGCATAAAGCAGATACCCTTAACAACCTGGGACTGGCTTATTCTTATAATAATATAGGCGAAACGTATCTGAAAATGGGTAAATATGATTCGGCCTATTATTATGCTTTGAAATCTTTAAAAATCAAACAATCAGGAAAATGTTATGCTACAGAAAATGATGTAGCTAACTCGCAACTAATCCTGGGAAATATATATGGCAAATTGGGCAAATATGATTCGGCCATTATGCTGATAAATGAAGCGGCTGATAAATACCTAATACTAAAAAATAAAAGCTCCCTGGCAGAGGCCATAATGGGACTGGGTAATATTTATTTAGAAAAAGGGGATTTAAAAACTGCTGAACAAAACTTCCTGAGCGCATTGGCTATTAGCAAATCAATTGATGATGCGGGCAACAAAAAAAATGCACTAAAAAGCCTGTCGAAGGTATATGCTGCAATGGGCGGTTATAAAAACGCCCTGGATTACTTCAGGAAATATGCAAATGTTAAAGACAGCCTATTGAACCTAAACAACTTAAGCAGGATAGAAGAATTGCAGATAGAATATCAGGTTGATAAAAAGAACCAGCAAATCCTGGCCCAGGAAAACCTCATCAAACAAAAAGAAAATAACATGCTATTGGTAGTTATTGTTGGGAGTCTGCTTGCTGTAATTTTAATTATCATAATTGTTTTTATTATCATAAGCCGCCAACACAAAATGAAGCTTTTAAAAACTGAAGCCGAGAACCTTCGTCAGGAACTGGAACTCAAAAACAAGGAGTTGGTATGTAATGTAAAAAGCATTTATGTAAAAAACCAGGTAATTAACAAGGTTGCAAGAAGGCTTTCAAAAAGTGCAAAAGAAATTACCTCCGATAATTCAACAATAATCAACTCGATAATAAAGGAATTACAGCATAATCTTGACGATACCGGTTGGAAAGAATTTGAACTACGGTTTTCGCAGGTACACGAATCATTTTACAATAACCTTCACGCCAAATTTCCTGCGTTAACTGATAATGAAAAAAAACTGGCTGCTATGCTCAAACTTGGATTAAGCAGTAAAGAGGTCGCTTCCATTACCATGACCCGATCTGAGAGCGTGGATACAGCACGATCAAGGTTAAGAAAAAAGCTTGGAATAAACAGTGATCAGAATTTGACTGAGTTTTTCAATAGTATATAGCCACGAATCAGCCTGAGGCAGACAAGTTGCACGAATGATTCTCATACATTCTTTTTTAATTTGTGCATTTGTGGCTTCTTAAATCAAAAGGCAGTAAAACCTTAATGCAATTACCATTCACCTGCTCCGTATTTTGCGAGGAGGGAGAAATACAAAAAAAGTTTTTTGTTTTAGGGTAGTGCGATGCAAAAGCTTTTAATCCGGTAAAATCATTGTATTTCAATTTTTTCTTGAATTTGACCTCAACAGGGATTTGTTCATGAACTTTATCAATAATAAAATCCACCTCATTTTTGTTTTTGTCCTGCCAGTAGTTTAATTTCTCTTTTTCTGTTTTTAACAATTCCCCCAACACAAAACCCTCAAATAAAAATCCGCCATCAGTGCGCTTTACGGTTGAATTGAAGTTGTTCAGGAAATAATTCCTGACGCCTGGGTCGAGAAAATAAATTTTGGGTATTTTAACAATTTCTTTGTTTTTATTGGTAAAGTATGGCCGTAACTCATAAATCAAAAAACTTTCTTTTAGCAATTCAATGTAGTTTTTTACTTCGTATTCACTAATCCCGCATGTTGAAGCCATCTGCTCGTATTTGATTTTTTGCCCGTGGTTAACACTCAGCAGTTCAATTAGCTTCTTTACGTTTAATATCTTGTTGATATCAAGAAACTCAACCAGGTCTTTTTTTACATACAAATCGAATATACTGTTGAGTATTTGCACTTTTTGCTTATTATCCTTAGTTGAAACCACCTCGGGATAAGCTCCAAATATCAGGAATTCTTCAAGCAAATTGCCCAGAAGGTCAAGACGGATTTCTTTTCCTTCCAGCTTTTGAACATTTTTAAGTTGCTTCAAAGCTTCTTTATGATCTTTAAACAAAAGAAACTCTTCAAAATCAAGAGAAAATAAATAATGAATAAACTTTCTACCGGCGAGTGATTCTTGAATTTCATCCTTAATTTTTATGGATGAAGAACCGGATACATAGATTTTTATGTTGTTATGATGATCGTATATATTTTTAAGAATTTTTGAGAAACCTTTGTATCGCTGAAATTCGTCAATAAACAAATAAAAGAAAGCGGTTTGATTTTCGGAATAGTCATTCAGTTTCAATGTATTTAAAGCATTTTGATAAGACGATATCTTTTCATAATCAGTTAAAAGGTCCATATCAAGGAAAATTCCGTTATATTTTTTACAAAGTTCTCCGTACAATTGTTTAAGCAGGGTTGTTTTCCCCACCTGCCTTGAGCCTAAAATAACAGATATCTTTTTGTTGTTTTTTTCTTTAAAAAGATTGTGAAATAGTTTTCTTTTGTACATTCTGGTTTAAAAATAGCTTTGTTTTAGATTATTCCAAAACAAAAATAGTTAATTTTTAGAATAAATCCAAATTATTATGCCACGAATTCACGAATAATATTCGTCTTCAATTTGTGCATTCGTGGCAAAAAAATTCAATAATTTGTATTTGATATTCAATAGTATACACCTGATTTGTACAGATGTAATCAAGGTTGTTTTCTGAGCTTGTACAGATTAAATCAAGGTTGATTTTTTGGAAAATTCCGGATAACATCTTTAATATTGACAAAAAGAATTTGCCAATGCCTGATAAAAGCATAAAACCGGAAAAGAAAAAGCCCGCAAAAGACGAACTTTTACAGTTTGAGCTGGAGAAAATTATTATGAAGACAAGGGAACAAAACAGGGCTTTGGAAAAATTAATTAAAGAAAAAACGAACCTTAAATTAAAAAAATAAAATGAAACAAAAAGTTTTAATAACCTTGGTTTTTGTATTTGTATACAGTTTTGCGAGTGCTCAAACAGTTACAAAACAGGAAGCTCAATCTGTTGCTGAAAACTTTCTTTTAGAAAGAATTAACAACAATAGAGATTTAGCACAAAAATTCATCATCAAATTTGATACTTTGATAAGTGAAAACAACACCCCTCTGTTTTATTTATTCAAAATGAGACATAACGGATGGATCATGGTATCAGGAAATAAAAGTGTAGTTCCTGTAATTGCTTATTCTTATAACGGTTATTATGATCATTATGATCAACCTCCTGCTTTTTTATCAATGTTGAAAGATTTTAGTAAACAGATTTTATTTCCCAATAAACTGCCGGAATCAAAGAAAGTTGCCAATATAAAAAAGTGGAATTATTACCAATTAAAAACAAATTGCCAAAAAAAAGAGGTTGAAAAAGCCGGGCCATTAGTTGATGTCGCATGGCGTCAGGGATGTTATTATAATGATTCAACACCTCTTGATCCAGATGGGCCATGTGGTCATTGCGTAACTGGCTGCGGCTCAACAGCAATTGCTCAGATATTGCATTATCACAGATATCCAGTGCAAGGTGTTGGTTCTAATTGCTATGAACATATGAATTATGGAACCTTATGTGCAAATTTTGGAACAACTATCTATAATTGGTCTGAAATGGATATTGTTGAATTAGATGACTATAATCCTGCGGTTGCTCAACTTATGTATCATTGTGGTGTCGCTGCAGAGGTGTTTTATGGCCCAAATGCAACATATGGAAGTTGTTATAATAACATTGAAGATTTTGTTTATTATTTTAATTATGATCCTGATTGCGAGTTTGTTAACAGAGAAGGTTACTCAAATCAATCCTGGGATGATATGATTAAAGACGAAATAGATTGTGAACGTCCAGTACACTATTCGGGTTCTAATGGACAATCATATCATGCTTTTGTTATTGATGGATATGAAAATGAATATTACCATATTAATTTAGGATGGGGTTTTAATAATTTAAGGTATGTATTGTTAGATAGTATGCAATTCAATCAAGGCCAGATTGCGCTAATTGGCTTTCAACCCGAAATCCATTTTAAATCTAACCAATCAGGACATACCCCTGATACCGTCGAATTTACAAATTTATCAACTGTCAATGCAAATTCCTGGTTATGGGAATTTGGTGATGGTACAAATAGTACGGAAGAATCACCAACACACATATACACTGACCCGGGTACCTATTCTGTTACTTTAACAGCATACACCGATAAAGAGACATTTAGTCGAACCAGAGAAAACTATTTGAATATTAAGCTAATTGATTTTGAGAAAATAGAACAAAGTTTTGCCTGTTTATATCTTCCGGTATCTGACTGGGGAGATTATGACAACGATGGTGATTTGGACCTCATTTTATCAGGGTACTTGCAAGATACAATATTCAAAACCTACATATACAGGAATGAAGGTAATGATAACTTTACAGAGATTGATGCAGATATTCCCGGTACCTGGGGAGGTGCAGTTGAATGGGGAGATTTTGATAATGATGGAGATCTGGATTTTATACTTACTGGCGGAACACAATGGTATAAGAAAGATTGGTATGCTCCGATTACAAAACTTTATATCAACAAGGGAAATGATAATTTCACTGCAAATACATTTGATCTGAAACAACTTGCCCTTTCTGATGTGAAATGGGCGGATTTTAATAATGATGGTTACTCGGATATTATTATAGCGGGTACTGATTGCACTGATGAAATAACGAAAATTTATAAAAATTTCAAAGGTATTTATTTCACCGAAGTGAATTGTGATTTTATTCCTCTTGCAGAAGCTAATATTGCAGTAGCAGATTATGACAATGACGGGGATATTGATATTTGTTATACCGGCAACGCTGGTTT